>NZ_LT629778.1:5540000-5725000 GCF_900105485.1 Pseudomonas granadensis
AAACAGAAAGATGAAAGCGTCGCTGGCCTGACCAAGGGCATCGAGTTTCTCTTTCGCAAAAACAAAGTCGACTGGATCAAGGGCTGGGGCCACATCGACGGCCCTGGCAAAGTCAGCGTGACTGAGCATCAGGGCAACAAGGTCGAACTGACCGCGAAAGACATCATCATCGCCACCGGTTCAGAGCCCACTCCCCTGCCCGGCGTCGAGATCGACAACCAGCGCATCCTCGATTCCACCGGCGCGTTGTCCTTGAGTGAAGTGCCCCGCCATCTGGTGGTCATCGGTGCCGGCGTGATCGGTCTGGAACTCGGATCTGTCTGGCGGCGGCTAGGCGCGCAGGTAACGGTGATCGAATACCTCGACCGCATCTGTCCCGGTGTCGACGCTGAGGCGGGTAAAACCTTGCAGCGCGCGCTGGGCAAACAGGGCATCAACTTCAAACTGAGTTCGAAAGTCACCAGCGCTACGTCCTCTGCCAGCGGCGTGCAACTCAACATTGAGCCCGCCGCCGGCGGTAGCGCCGAGTTACTGGAGGCTGATTACGTGCTGGTGGCCATCGGTCGCCGTCCCTACACCGCAGGTCTGGGGCTGGAAAATGTCGGACTGAGTACCGACAAGCGCGGCATGCTTGCCAACAAACAACACCGCACCGAAGCTCCCGGCGTTTGGGTGATCGGCGACGTGACGTCAGGGCCGATGCTCGCGCACAAGGCCGAAGACGAAGCCATGGCCTGTATCGAGCAAATCCACGGCAAGGCCGGCGAGGTCAATTACGAGCTGATCCCCAACGTGATCTACACCCGGCCGGAACTGGCCAGCGTCGGCAAGACCGAAGAGCAACTGAAAGCTGAAGGTCGCGCCTACAAGGTCGGCAAATTCCCCTTCACCGCCAACAGCCGGGCGAAGATCAATCACGAAACCGAGGGCTTTGCCAAAGTCCTCGCCGACGAGCGCACCGATGAAGTGCTTGGCGTACATCTGGTGGGCCCGAGCGTCAGCGAAATGATTGGCGAGTTTTGCGTGGCGATGGAATTCAGCGCCTCGGCTGAAGACATTGCCCTGACCTGTCACCCGCATCCGACCCGCTCAGAGGCGTTACGCCAGGCGGCAATGAATGTTGAGGGGATGGCGACACAGATGTAAGCGTTGAACGGCTATCGCCATCGCCAGCAGGCTGGCTCCCACAATGGATGGTGTGGGAGCTAGCCCTGCTAGCGATGAAGGCACCCCGTTTTCAGGCCGGTAGATGCCCCAGCGGTAAAGGCCCGGGCGTCTTCACCGTGTGAATGGCGAAGTTGCTGCGAATGTCGCTGACTCCCGGCAGTTTCAATAGATGACTGCTGACAAAACGGTCATAGGCACGCAGGTCCGGCACCACCACTTGCAGCAGGAAATCCGACTCGCCCGACACCAGAAACGCTGAAATCACCTCCGGCAATGCGGTAACGGCGGCATAGAACGCATTGGCCCGTTCTTCGTTGTGCCGCTCGACCTTGACCCCGACAAACACCGTCAGCCCCAGTCCGACTTCATCTCGATCGAGGTTGGCCTGATAACCGCGAATCACCCCTGCCTCTTCCAGCATCCGCACCCGGCGCAGGCACGGCGAGGCCGACAGGCCGATTTCCTCCGCCAGTTCGACATTGCTCAGGCGGCCGTTGCGTTGCAGCGCGGCGAGAATCTTGCGATCGAAAGCGTCAAGTTTCATGGTTGGCAGATCTCGATTGTTTTGACTTGGAAAACCAGCAGGTTATGCCAAAGCACGACGCTTTTGAAGCGGACTACGCAAGCACCTGCGCCCGCCTTCGGCCCTAGAATTGGCCGACCGAATCCGCTGAAAAAGGGCTGCAACATGACCAATCTCTGGCTGTTTTTCCTCGCATTGGCCGTGGTGCTTTTATTGCCCGGCCCGGACATGATTCTGTTGCTGCAGACCGGCGCCCGTCAGGGTCGCGGCCCGGCACTGGCCACCGCCATTGGTCTGGGCGTCGCTCGCGCCTGCCATGTAGCGCTCGCCGCATTGGGACTGGCGGCGCTGTTCAAGGCTGCACCATGGACCTTCGAGGTGGTACGCCTTGCAGGCGCGGCGTATCTGCTGTGGATCGGCCTGCACTGCCTGCGCAGCACCTTGCTGCCGCCGCTGAACGCTGAAGCAGGTGCCGACCGAAACGGGCAATGGCGCACGGCCATTCGTCGAGGCCTGCTGACCAACCTGCTCAACCCCAAAGCGTTGCTGTTCTGCTCGGTGCTCTTGCCGCAGTTCATTGTCAACGACGGTACGCCGGTGCTCAGCCAGTTTGCCGTGCTTGGCGGGTTGCTGGTCGGCACCGGCCTGCTGTTCGACAGCGCGTATGCCCTGACCGGGGCCGCGCTGGGCCGTTGGTTACAACATCATCCAACGGCCCAGCGCGTACAGCAGTGGCTGTTCGGCAGCCTGTTGATCGGCTTCGCCGTACGCCTGACCTTTGTCCAGCAAGCCTAGCCTTTGCCCCCCTTGCGCCGTCGGCGGCTGATCAGCAGCAACGCCGCAGCGACCACCAGCGCCAACGCGCCGATCTGCACTGGCCACTTGTACGGCCGCAGCGACGCGCGTACGGCATCGGTAACCTGCGTCACGTAACGCTTGTCAGCGT
This sequence comes from Pseudomonas granadensis, assembly GCF_900105485.1. Lineage (GTDB taxonomy): Bacteria > Pseudomonadota > Gammaproteobacteria > Pseudomonadales > Pseudomonadaceae > Aquipseudomonas > Aquipseudomonas granadensis. Next base: position 5,542,637 of record NZ_LT629778.1, read on the forward strand.
TCTCGAAATCCGGGTACGGGCATTGATTGCCGAAATCCACCGCCCACGGTACGTATGGGCCTTGCCTGACGTAACGCTGATACAGCGCGCTCTGGTCTTCCAGGCTGCTGTTCCAGCCGGCCGCATTGCACAACACCGCGGCAAAGGCCTGACTGGTATGCGGCAGGTTGTCGGCGGCGCGGCCCGCCAGTTCGGTGGCGACAAAACGATAGTGGTAACGCTGATCCGGCTGCGCAGCGCTGGCATGCTGGCGTTGCACTTCTGCTTCGGATACCAGCGGCCCGACCTTCAGCTCGGCGCTTTCCAGGCTGTAATTGCCGCCGAACGTGGCGTAATCCGGGGCCATTTCGTAACCGAGAATATCCATGCCCCATTCGCGGGCCGTCCACGCGGCGTTGTACAAGGCACTCGCGCGTTTGGTAGGCCACCACGCGGCGTCGGCCTTGAGGCGTTGTTCGCCGTAGAGGCGCGCCTTGTTCTGCAGGTCCGGGTTGTCGAAGTAAACCACTGCCTCCTGATAATGGCCTTCGCGCAGCAGGCTGCCGACCGAGCAGATTGCGCAGGCTGGCAGCCACCGGCAGCGGCACATAGTTGTCGCGCTGCTGCGGGGTCAGCGCTGGCGGCGCAGGGACGTTCTCGTCGACGTAGCGTTTCAGCTCATCGACCGTCAGCACGCGCTCGGCCACAGTCGCGGCATCGAACCAATAGACGCTGTTGCTGCGATACAACTGCACGAACGCTTGCAAGTACTCGCCGCGTTGCAACGCCAGGATCGCGCTCTCGCCTTCGACCCGGCACTTCGGCTGCACGGTTTCAAAGGCCCAGTCCGGTGTGCGTCGGTAACCCCAGTCTTCAGTCTGCGGAAAGGCTTGCGCGGCTTTCGAATACGCCGCGGCAGCGGCCGTTTTATCGCCGTCACGCACGGCCAGTTTGGCTCTTAACCACCACGCGAGACCGCCGTCTCCAGCATTGACCAGAAAGGCTTTGGCGCTTGCGTAATCACCCTGTTGATAACTCATCGCCGCCAGACGATCAGCATTGTCGAGGCTGCCACGGGTGCTGTTTTGCAGCAGCGTTACCAGTTTCTTTTCGTTCGGTGGCTGATCGCCAAACGACCAGCCCTGCCGACTGACCAGCGATGCCGTGACCAATTGCTGCACCGCTTTATGCTCGAGCAGTTTCGCCAGTTCAGCCTCGGGCAGCTCCGCCAATTCATTCATCAATTGTTTCAGCGAGGTGTAACCCACCGCCGAACCGTGCAGGTTCTGCGCTTCGTACAATTCGATGGCGCCGCTCCAGTCACCGGCGCTGCGCAGCACCCGTGCTTCCTCGCCGAGGCTGGCCACGCCCAGTTCCAGCGGATCACTGAAGCCATCGACGCTCAGCTGCCGCGTCTGGCGGTACGCCGCGCCTGCCTGCTCCAGTGCGGAGATCGCATCAGTGGCCTCAGCGCTCGCCGCCAGCCATGTGCGGCCCAGTGAATAGGCCGCCCAGGTGCTGCGCAGCGGACGCTGATCGGCTGGCAGCGCCAGCACTTTGTTGAAGTATTCGATTGCCTGTTGATGATCACCGGTCGCAAAGGCTACGGCGCCGGCAACGTACCAACGGATTTCCGCGGGAAGACTGGCGCCCTGTACTTCGACCTGGCGCGCATCGGTCAGACCGCGCAGTCGTTTGACCAAGGCTTGCTGCTCGGCGCTCAGGCCTGCCTGCTCGGCTTGTTCCCGAGCGATGGCGGCAGCGTTTTCTTCGCCGTACATATCGTTGGGATTGTGCGTGATAGCGGTCGCGTTCTTCAGTCCGGCGATGGTTTTACCCAGACGACTGAGCTCGAAATTGAAGTTGCCTTCGGGCAGATCGGCCAAGGTCTGACCGCGATCGTCGAGCAGGCGCATCGGAAAATCCGGCCCGCAGGCCAGCGCCGAACCCAGCGGCAGGCTGAGGCTCAGGCAAAACAGATGACGCGGCCAGTTACGGGACAACATGCGAACCTCCTTGATCAATATTGGCGCAACGCGCCCAACCGATGGCGCGTTGTCCGCCCGCCGGCAAGCGGCCGTCGCGCAGGCGGGTGAAGGTAAGCAGATCGGCACTTTGTTGCAACGAGTAACCAATGAGCGCATCGGCGCCTTCGCAGTTTTTTGCCTTCAGGACGATTTGCGCAGGCCAGGCACTGTCGAGATTGCCCGAGTTGATGAGCTGGATGTCGTAGAGGCCGGCGTGTTCGCTGAGCGTCACGCTGAGCCGACTGTTCAGTTGATTGCCACGGGCAACCGCCGCCAGCGTAGTCAGGCTCCAGGCGCGACGGTCATTGGCCAGCGGCAGGCGGAACCAGATCAGCCCGGCCAGGTGCTTCGGCGGATCATCGCGTAATGTTTGGCCGAGCCGGCTGAGTTGCAGCGGATCGGCAAGCAGTTCCCGACGCTGACCGCCCCGCTCCAGTCGTACTTCGCTTTCCACCACCGGTGCCCCACCGTCATCCGGCAACAACGCCACGCCATAGGCAGGCAGTGCCAGATAGAACGGCTTGTCAGTGATGCGGGCCCATGCCCTGGTCCACTTCAGCGCTTGCTCGGGATCGAACAGACCGCGCCGAGGATCGCTGACCGCATGCACTTGCAGCACGCTGCTGTCGACAGTTTGCAGCAGCGCGGGCAGTTGCGGACTGTCGAGCCAAGCCGGCAGCGCGGTGATGCTCAGCGGCAACGTCGTCGGCAATGCCGAGCGCAGCTGTTTGAGGAATTCAGCGTAGGCCGGCAAGCGCGCGCTACCGGCGTCGTGGTCGATTTCGATGCCGCTCACTGTCAGGCCCTGCGCCTGCCAATCGGCGAGCACCTGCAGAATCTGCGCGGTGACGTGCTCCTGATCCAGCGCCTTGAGTTGGCCGTCGAGCCGCACTACCGCAATCAACGCCCGGCCATCGGCCTTCAGCAACGGCGCATCAATCCGCGCCCGGCTCCAGCCTGCGTTCGGAAACGCTTGCAACGCCAGCACCCGCAGCGTGGAAAAATCCGCGCGGCTGTCGCGCAACGCTACCTCGTGGGCAGGTGTCCACTGGCGTTGCCATACATACAGTTGCTGGTCGAGGGGCGGCGCATCCTGCGGTTTGCAGGCACACAGCAGCATCAAAATACATAGACCGACGAGACGCCGCATACCTTGCAGATCCTTGAAAGCGAGACCGCAAGGTTACACAAAACCCCTGAGCGAGCCTGCTCGCGATAGCGGTGCGTCAGTTAAAACTGTTTCGACTGACTCAACGCTATCGCGAGCAGGCTCACTCCTACAGGAATGTGTCAGGGCTTGCGCGCGATGATGACCTGACTTTTCGCTACGACCGCATCCAGCGCCTGCTTGATCTGTGCACCGCGCGGCGAATCCAGCAGCGCTTGCCAGGTTTCGGCCCAGTGGTTGAGCAACGGATGGTCCGGATTGCTGAAATCGACTTTGGCTTCCCAGAACAGCAGCATCCACATCGACCAGTAAAAACCGTACTGGCTGTGACTGATGATCTCCAGCCCGGCGTCGCTGACCAGCGTCTTGAACTGTTCTTCGCTGAGGATGCGGATGTGGTTGGGCTTCTGGAAATACTCTGCCGCGGCAATGTCCTTCTGCAGGTCTTCAGAGCTGGGATGCGGCACGCTCAACAGGTACAACGCACCCGGTTTGCCGACGCGCACCAGCTCGGCGAGAAACTGCGCCGGGTCGTCGACGTGTTCGATCACCTCGGTAGACACCACGCGCGTGGCCGTCGCATCGGCAAGCGGCAGCGGGTTGCAATCGGTGACGTGGCATTCGACGTCCCGCGCCGGAGTATCGCTCAGGCGTTGACGGGTCGCTTCGACCTTGGCCGCGTCGATGTCAGCGATGATGATCCTGGCCCCGCGCATACCGCAGAAATGCACGTTGCCGCCGTCGCCACAACCGACATCCAGCAACGTATCGTCGGCAGACACCACGAAGCCTTTGAACAGCTCGTTGGTTTCCTGGTTGAACCAGCCACTGAGCTTGGCATCGTACAAGCCGAGCATGTACGGATCGACTTTGCTGGCGACCGGCGCAACAGATTGCGTCGACGCCGGGGCTGGCGTCGCCGCCGTGAGTTTTTTCAACAGGCTCAGCATGAGGTGACTCCAGAGGCAGGGGCGGCGGATCGCGCGGTACCGAGGCGTCGCACCAGTGCGGCACCGCGGTTGCGCATGGGCATTTCGACCAGACGGTAATTCAGTTCACTGAGCAACACGATCAGGCCGAAGGCGATCAGCAGCGTCAGGATCGGGTGGCCGGCGGGGCTGGGCAGACCGGCGCTTTGCAAGCGAAAGATCAGCTCTCGCACCAGTTGATAGGCCGGGATGTGGATCAGATAGATGCCGTAGGAACGGCTGCCGACCCATCCCAGCAGGCGCTGCAGCGCACCGGCCGGCATCAGATAGTTTCGATCGTACGAGGCGATCCACACCAGAACCGCGCTGAGCACGGCGATCGAACCGATGCGATACCAGGCGAAGGTGAAGCGGTCGGTGGCCATGAAACTCAGCAGCGCAGCGATCAGGATCAACGCGCCGATTCCCAGCCAGGGCCGGCGCAAAACATCCGGTCGCCAGCGTTGATAGCCCGGCTGCGCGCTCCACATCGCCAGCAGCACGCCGAGGGCCAGCGCATCGGTACGCACCACCATCAGCAACGGCGTACGCAGCGTAAAAATCTGCACCGCGATCAGCGCCAGCAGCACCCACACCAGATGCTTGCGACAGAGCACGATCAGCAGCGGAAACAGCAGGTAGAACTGCTCCTCCAACGCCAGACTCCAGTAGACGAAACTGCTGCCATATTCATAGCGGAAGAAGCTGTCGGCGAAGCGAAAGTTGGCGTACTGAAAGACCCCGGCAAGGGTCGCTTGCCAGTTCGCCGACAGCGTACCGAACGCTCCCGAACGGTTGACGAACAGGCACGCCAGCAACATCAGCGCCAGCCACAGCCAGGCCGAAGGCAACAAGCGAAAGGCGCGGCGCAGCCAGAAGTTGCGCGTCTGCTGCCAGTATTGCTGGCGACTGGTGCAGCCTTGCAAGGCCGGGATCAGGCTGCGCGCGATGACAAAACCGGAGATGGCGAAAAACAGGTCGACGCCCCACCACGGCTGCGCCCAGGCATGGATTGTTGTCAGCAGCGGCACGGCATCGGTGAACAGGCTGCCTTGCAAGTGGTGAAACAGCACGCCCAATACCGCGATGGCGCGCAGCACTTCGATGTCCATGATGCGTTTGCCGCTCATGGCGCATCCCCGGCATCGAGTGGCTTTCGAGCGATGATCACCTGGCTCTTGGGCAGGAAGCTGTCGAGGGTCTGTTTGATCGCCAGTCCGCCAGGCTGCGTGAGCAAGTCCTGCCAGGTTCGCGCCCAGCTCTCCATCAACGGCATGAACGGCGGCTGGATGCGGTCACGCACCGCACCACCCGGATCACGTCCGGCGGCGCGTTCGCCGGCCCAGAAAAAGATCATGCCCATCACCCAGAAGAAGCCGCTGGCCTGACGATGCTCGATCACCAGGCCCGCCTCCTCCACCAACGCGGCGAAGCGCTCTGCGCTGAAAATCTGCACATGGTTGGGTGACTGGTAGTAGCTGGCCGGGGCGATGCCTTTCTGCAGATGTTCACCGGCAGGTGCCGGGACGCTGAGCAGATACTGCGCGCCGGGACGTCCCATGCGCACCAGCTCGGCCATGAACGGCTCGGGTTCGGCGATGTGTTCCAGCACTTCCATGCACACCACCTTGCTCGCGCAGCCGTCCGCCAGCGGCAACGGCAAACTGTTGCTGACCAGACCAAGACTGGCTTTTGCGCCGTGTGCCTCGACCTGCTGCGCAAGGTCACGCACCTTGTCGTGTTCGCTGTCGGTGAAGATCACCGAAGCCCCCTGACGCACGGCGAACAGCGTCGCCACGCCTTCGCCGCAACCGACGTCAAGCACACTGTCGTCGGCGGTTATCGCAAAGCCCTTGAGCAGCTCGCCGCTGTCGTTGAGGAACCAGCCGTCGAGCACCGCGTCGTGCAAACCGACATCGCGCGGCGACAGCGTTGCCGGCGTTTCCGCCACAGGTTGCGCGGCGCGTGCCGGCAGCCATCGCGCGAGCAGTCGCCTGATCATGCGAGCGAAGCTTGTGCAGGCAACGGCGCGACGGCGGGCAACGGCGACTCGAGGAAGGCGCGCAAGCGTTGCTCGGTGCTGGCCTGGCTGCAGAAGCGTTGCAGGCTTTGCACCGCTGCACCCGACATGGCGGCATAACGCTGCGGATCGTTTTTCGCCACCGCGTAGCTATCGCGATAGGCCCCACACAATGAATCCCAAACGGTCATGTAACGCAGGGTGCGGTACGCCGCGCGCGGGTCGTGCGGCCAGGCCGTGAGTTCTTCGGTGAAATCGACCAGGAATGCGTTGTCGCCGCTGATGTAATCGGCCATCGCCGTGTTGACCGGGGCAATCGCCGGTTTACCGCAGGACATGAATTCCATCAGCGGCAAGCATTGGCCTTCGCCATAGGAACTGTTGACCACGTAACTGGTGGCCTGCACCAGCGCCTCGTAGTCGGCGTCGGCCAGATAGCCGTGGATCAGCACGATCCGGCACTGATAAAACTGGTTCTTGTACAAGTGATGGAGCATGTCGGTCAGTGCATTGGCGATGTCGTGATGCGTCAGCTTCAACACCAACGTCGCATCGCTGACCTCGCGAAACGTGGTGCAGAACGCACTGATCATGTCCTGCCAGTTCTTGCGTCCGTCGTAAGGGTTGAACACCGAGGTGTAGACCACGCCGTCCAGCTGCAACGGGCAATCCTGCGCCGGTGCGTCAAAGGATATGGGTGTGCCCTCGCACAGCCCCGGTGGGCCATACGGACGCAGATCCGTCTCGCGACTGTCGATCAGCAATCCGCGCAGATTGAGCGTTATGCCCTCCACCACCGGTCGCTTGAGCAATGCCTCACCGCGCGCGGCAAAACGGTCCCACACCGGCGCGGGAATCGCGCACACCGGATAGTCGGCCCCCATCACATCGCGCACCGCGTTGACGGTGAACATCGAATGGGTGATCGCCCGGCCGCACGCCTGCAAGACCACGCGCCAGTCATGCCGTGGTTCACCCTGCCAGCTCTCGGTGGGGATGGTGCTGAACTCCCAGGCGAACACCGGAATGGTAGGGCATGCGTAATGAATCGGCGTGCGATGCGGCGGCGAGAACGACAGAAAAACGCAGTCCTCGCCGCGACTCTGGCAGTCGAAATACAAGCGGTCGACCAGTTCGTCAGGGTTGCTGACTTCGATCACCTGACCAATCCGCTCCAGCACCGGGCGGAACTCCTTAAGCACGAAGTAATAGCTGTACTCGGGCCGTCCGAGGTTCTGCTGGATGTTGCTCTTGTTGGTTTCCGAATGAATGATGATCAGCATGAGGCCGCCCCGCTCTTGATTGCTACGGGCGTCATTTCACCCGGCGCCTGCAGGTCGAAAAACGTTTTTACGCGCTGCTGCACCGGCGCTAAACCGCAATATTCACGCATGCGTTCACTGGCCGCGGCCGCCATTGCCTGATAGGCCTCTGGTTGCTGTTTGGCCATGGCATAGCTGTTTTCATAAGCGGCTTTCAATGAGCCCCAATCAGGGCGATGGCGCAGGGTGCGATAGAGAATGCGCACGTCTTCCGGCCAGATGGTCGGCTCGCGGCTCGATTTGACGATGAAGCCGACACGTTCGTCGATGTAATCGCCCATGGCGGTGTGGTCAGGCGCAATCACCGGTCGTGCGCAGGACATGAATTCCATCAACGGCAGGCACAACCCTTCGCAACGCGACGCGTTGACGTAAAAACTGGCGGCGCCATACAGGCGGGCAAACTCCTCGTCCTCGAGATAGCCGTGCATCACCACCACCCGGCAGGCAAACGGCGACAGTTGCGAAAGCAACGTGATCAGATGAACGTAGTAACTCGACAGATCGTTCTGGGTGATTTTCAGCACCAGCGTGGCGTCTTCGACATCGCGCATGGCCCAGCAGAACGCGGTGATCAGGTGATGCCAGTTCTTGCGCCCGTCCTCTGGATTGAACACGCTGACATACACCACACCGCTGACGTCGACCTGCACCTGTGTGTCGGTGTCGGGCAGTACGGCTTGCGGGTGTTCGGCCTGCTCTTGCGCTTGCTCCACCGTGACGGGCAAGCAATCGACAGCAGGCGCGGGCGCATCGGCGAGCGCCTGCCGGTCAGCCCCGGTGAATAGATCACTGAGCGCTTCGCGATACCACTGCAACAGGTTGTGCTTGAGCAGAAACAGCGGCCGGTGCTCGGAAGGCGTCGTCAGCGCCCGGTAGCCCTCACGCAAATAATGCTTGCTGATCAAAAGCCTTCGCCGCAGGGTCAGCTCGGGCGGGGGTTCCGGCTCGGGCGGCGGCTCATCGGCTGGTTCAGCGAGGCCCCGGATCTCCAGCTCCTGTTCATTGTGAATCGGTGCGATCAAGCCATCGGCCGACAGGCCCAATGCGCGGCTGTCGATGATGCAGCCCTTGATCTGCAAGGTACTGCCGGGGTTTACCGGGACACTGGGGTAGTCCTGGCGCACTTGAGCGAAGCGTTCCCATAGCGGCGTGGGCAATACCAGTACCGGGAAATCTGCACCGAGGCTGCGGCGAATGGCCTGCGCGGTGTGGGTGGACAAGGTGATTACCCGGCCATGGCGCGCGAGCATCGGGCGCCAGTCCTGGCGCTCATCGCCGGCGGCGAATTCGCTGGGGATCGAGTCATACTCCCAGGCAATCACGCAGACCATCGGGCATTGCAGCCCGGTCGGCGTTTTGTGTGGCGGCGCAAACGACAGGAACAGGCAGTCTTCACCGGCCTGACGCAATTGCAGATACAACGGATCGACGTCGTCAGGCGAGGCCACCACATGCACCTGGCCAAGGCTTTCCAGCACCGGGCGATAGGCCTTGAGCACGAAATAGTAACTGTATTCCGGCCGCCCCAGACTTTGACTGATGGAGCGATCGTTGACGTCCGAGTAAAGAATGAAATTCATGGCATCCCACGATGAAGCAGCCGTCCCGGCAACCTCATGCTGTGACGGCCGGGCACGGGTTTCAGCCGGCATTGCCGCTGCTGATCCCAGCTACCTCAGACACGTCTTCGTTCTTGTTTTAGTGGTCGGTTTCACCCTGTTGCGCAATACCCGCAGCGAACCTGGGGAATGGCGACGAGGGCCATTCTAAACACATCCATCGCAGCTCCGGGAACCGCCCGCCGAGAATAAATCCGGCTACGCTGACGAGAACTGACCGGTCACGGTTTGCCCTGTTGAAATTGCCGCGCAATTGGCACAGATTGGGCACAAACAACTACAACAACGGACTTCGCCCGTCTTTCAACCGGTTTTTCCATCGGTCTGACAGACCTCTCCTTAAACTCTGTGGGAAAGTGCGCAAGTTCAAGACCAAGGGGTCGCTGCTTGAAAAAACGTCTGTTCGTCACGGGCCTTACCGGTTTCGTGGGACAACATCTTCAGTCTCGTCTGGCCTCGCCTGATTCGACATGGGAGCTGCTGCCTGCCGCAGCGCCCTACGACCTGACGGATGCCGAGAGCCTCAGTGATCTGTGGCCGCAAATGCCCGACGCGGTGATTCATCTGGCCGGACAAACTTTCGTTCCTGAAGCCTTCCGCGATCCGGCACGCACCCTCGCCATCAATCTGTTCGGCACCCTCAACCTGTTGCAGGCGCTCAAGGCCCGTGGCTTCACTGGCACGTTTCTGTATGTCAGCTCCGGCGATGTCTACGGACAGGTCGGCGAAAGCGCTTTGCCAATTACCGAACAGCATCCGCCCTGCCCGCGCAACCCGTATGCCGTGAGCAAATTGTCCGCCGAGTTTCTCAGCCTGCAATGGGGCCTGAGCGAAGGCTGGTCGGTGCTGGTCGCGCGCCCCTTCAATCACATCGGCAGCGGGCAGAAAGACAGCTTTGTCATCGCCAGTGCCGCGCGCCAGATCAACCGCATCAAACTTGGCCTGCAAGGGCCACAACTGGAAGTCGGCGACATCGACGTCACCCGTGATTTTCTCGATGTCGGCGATGTGATTTCGGCCTATCTGGCGCTGCTTGAAAGCGGTACGGCCGGGCAGGTCTACAACATTTGTTCAGGACGCGAGCAAAGCATTCGCAGCCTGATCGAACAGCTGGGCGACCTTGCCGAGGTCGAGTTGCAACTGGTGCAGGACCCGGCGCGGATGCGCCGTGCCGATCAGCGTCGCGTTTGCGGCAACCACGCAAAACTGGCCACAGCCACCGGATGGGCGCCGGCCATCACCACACAACAATCCCTGCGGACGATCCTGTCCGACTGGGAGACGCGAGTACGACAAGAATGACCAAAAGTGCACTGATCACAGGGATCACCGGCCAGGACGGCGCGTATCTGGCCAAATTGTTGCTCGACAAGGGCTACACGGTTTACGGCTTCGTCGCCCGACGCAGCAGCGATTCACGCTGGCGTCTGCGCGAAACGGGCGTCGAAGCCGACATCGTCTATCTGGACGGTGACATGGCCGATGCGTGCTCGGTACAGCGTGCAGTCATTCAAGCCAAACCCGACGAAATCTATAATCTCGCCGCGCAAAGCTTCGTCGCCGCCTCGTGGAATCAGCCGGTGACCACCGGCATTGTCGACGGCCTGGGGGTCACCCATCTGCTCGAAGCGATCCGCCAGTTCAGTCCGCACACGCGCTTTTATCAGGCCTCGACCAGCGAAATGTTCGGCTTGATCCAGGCGGAGCAGCAGGACGAAAACACCCCGTTCTACCCACGCAGTCCGTATGGCGTGGCCAAGCTCTACGGCCACTGGATCACCGTCAATTACCGCGAAAGTTTCAACCTGCACGCCAGCAGCGGCATTCTGTTCAACCATGAATCACCGCTGCGCGGCATTGAGTTCGTAACGCGCAAGGTTACTGACGCCGCCGCACGCATCAAGCAGGGCAAACAGCAGGAGCTGGCTCTGGGCAACATCGATGCGAAACGCGATTGGGGCTTTGCCGGTGATTACGTCGAAGCCATGTGGCTGATGCTGCAACAGGACAAGCCCGACGATTTCGTGGTCGCCACCGGCGTCACCACCACGGTGCGGGAAATGTGCCGGATCGCCTTCGATCACGTCGGCCTCGACTACCGCGACTTTGTGAAGATCGACCCGGCGTTCTTCCGCCCGGCCGAAGTCGAAGTGCTGCTCGGCAATCCGGCCAAGGCGCAGCGGGTGCTGGGCTGGAAGCCGAAAACCGACCTGGATACCTTGATCCGCATGATGATGGATGCGGACATGAAACGCGTCGCCAAGGAGTAGGCCATGCTGATCCCCGTGATTCTGTCCGGCGGTGCCGGCACCCGTTTGTGGCCGGTGTCCCGCGAGGGCCACCCGAAACCGTTCATGACCCTGCCCGACGGTCAGTCGCTGCTGGGCAAGACCTACCAGCGTGCGGCCGCGTTGCTGGACGGCTGGGGCGATATCGTCACGGTGACCAACCGCGAATACTACTTCCAGAGCAAGGATCACTATTGCGCCGCGCAGGTGTCGCGCCATCGCGGGCATTTCCTGCTGGAGCCGAGCGGGCGCAACACGGCGCCGGCCATCGCCGCTGCCGCACTGGCCCTGCAAGCACTGCATGGTGACGAGGCAATCATGGTGGTGATGCCCGCCGACCATCTGATCGTCAATCAGGACGCACTGAAAAGCGCGGTCGAACACGCCGTGAACCTGGCGAAGGACGGCTATCTGGTGACCTTCGGTGTGGTGCCGACCGCGCCCGAAACCGGCTTCGGCTATATCGAAACCGGCGCACCACTGGACGCCAAAGGCGCCGCCAAAGTGCAGCGCTTCGTCGAAAAGCCCGATCTACAGACTGCCACGCACTATCTGGAAAGCGGCAATTTCCTCTGGAATTCAGGCATGTTCTGTTTCACCACCGCCGCGGTGATTGCCGAATTGCAGCTGCACGCACCTGAGTTGCTGGAACAGACTCGCGCCTGCATGGCCGCCAGCGCCCCGGTGGAAACCGTTGGCTGCCTGCAACAGGAATTGTCGCCAGCACTGTTCGCCGAGATCACCGACATCTCTATCGATTACGCGCTGATGGAGCGCTCGGAAAAAGTCGCGGTTGTACCGGCCGGTTTCGACTGGAGCGACATCGGTTCGTGGAGTGCCGTCGCTGCGCTGATTCCGGCCGATGCCGACAACAACCGCGCCAGCGGCGAAGCGATCTTCGTCGACAGCCACAACAACTTTGTCCAAAGCGAAGGCCGCCTGGTGGCGGCCGTCGGTGTTGATAACCTGATCGTCGTCGATACCGCCGACGCCGTGCTGATCGCCCATGCCGACCGTGCGCAGGACGTACGGCGCGTGGCCAGACAGTTGAAAGACAAAGCCCACGAAGCCTATCGCCTGCACCGCACCGTCAGCCGGCCGTGGGGCACCTACACCGTGCTCGAGGAAGGCCCGCGCTTCAAGATCAAGCGCATCGTGGTCAAGCCCGGCGGCAAGTTGTCATTGCAGATGCACCATCACCGCAACGAGCACTGGGTGGTCGTCGAAGGCATGGCCAAGGTCACCAACAACGGTACGGGCACGCATCTGGTGGCGAAAAACGAATCGACGTTCATCGCTGCCGGCCACCGCCATCGCCTGGAAAACCCGGGGGTGATCGATCTGGTCATCATCGAGGTGCAAAGCGGCGAGTACCTGGGCGAGGACGATATCGTCCGCTTCGAAGACCAATACGGCAGGACGGTTTGAATGCTGCTTTCCCTGTACCGTTCGATGCGCAGCTACCGCGGATTCATCCTCGGCAGCGTCAAGCGCGAATTTCAGTCGCGCTACCGCAACTCACTGTTCGGCGCCCTGTGGACGGTGCTCAATCCGTTGTCGATGATCGTGGTCTACACGGTGATCTTTTCGCAGATCATGCGCGCGCGCTTGCCGGGGGTGGAGGATGGTCTGGCGTACAGCGTTTATCTGTGTGCCGGCCTGTTGACCTGGGGCCTGTTCGCGGAAATCACCACGCGCAGCCAGAGCATGTTTCTGGAAAACGCCAACCTGCTGAAGAAAATCAGCTTCCCGCGCATCTGCCTGCCGGTGATTACCCTGCTCAATGCCGGGATCAACTTCGCGATCATTCTCGGGCTGTTCTTCGGCTTCCTGCTGATCAGCGGGCGCCTGCCCGGCATGGCCTTGCTGGCGCTGATACCGCTGCTCGTCGTGCAGGTGATTTTCGCCGCCGGACTGGGGATGCTGCTGGGCATGCTCAATGTGTTCTTTCGCGATGTCGGGCAAATGTTCGGCATCTGCCTGCAGTTCTGGTTCTGGCTGACGCCCATCGTTTATCCGTTGTCGATCCTGCCACCGGGCATTCAGCACATCATCAGTCTCAACCCGATGACCGCGCTGATGACCAGCTATCAGAACGTCTTCCTTTACAACCAATGGCCGCACTGGCCTGCCCTGCTGCCATTACTGGTCATCGGACTGCTGCTCTGCGCCATGGCATTGCGCCTGTTCCGTCAGCGAGTCGGTGAAATGGTGGACGAACTCTGATGGGACACCTACGCGTCACCGGGCTGGCCAAAGCCTACAAGCAATACCCGAACCGCTGGAGCCGCCTGCTGGAATGGCTGGTGCCGTTCTCCCGCGCTCGACACAACCTGCACTGGGTACTGCGCGACGTCGACTTCGAGATCCAGCCCGGAGAAGCCGTGGGCATCGTCGGCGTCAACGGTGCGGGCAAGAGCACCCTGCTGAAGATGATCACCGGCACCACCCAACCGACCTGCGGGCAGATCCATCTGCAGGGCCGCGTGGCCGCGCTGCTGGAGCTGGGCATGGGCTTTCACCCGGATTTCACCGGGCGGCAGAACGCCGTGATGGCTGGCCAACTGCTGGGCATGCAGGTCGAAGAGATCGCAGCGCTGATGCCGCAGATCGAGAGTTTTGCCGAAATCGGCGAGGCCATCGATCACCCGGTGCGCACCTATTCCAGCGGCATGCAGATGCGCCTGGCGTTCAGCGTCGCGACGGCGCGGCGCCCGGACATTCTGATCGTCGACGAAGCGCTGTCGGTCGGCGACGCCTATTTCCAGCACAAGAGCTTCGAGCGCATCCGCAGCTTCCGCAAGGCCGGCACCACCCTGCTGATCGTCTCCCATGACCGCTCGGCCATCCAGTCGATCTGCGACACCGCGATCCTGCTGGAAAACGGCCGGCTGGCGATGCGCGGCAAACCCGAAGAAGTCATGGACTACTACAACGCCATGCTCGCTCAGCGCGAAGGCCAGATCGTGCGCCAGGAGATGCTTGCCAACGGTCAGGTACAGACCATTTCCGGTACCGGCGAAGCTGGGATTCTCAGCGTGCGCCTGCTCGATACACAGGGGCGCAGCCTCGAAGTCGCCGAGGTCGGTCAACCGGTGGTGCTGGAGGTGCAGACCGAAATCCGCGAAGACATCGAACGGTTGATTCTCGGCTTCATGATCAAGGATCGCCTCGGTCAGGCGATCTATGGCATCAACACCCATCGGCTGGATAAAGCCGTCACCGATTTGCGCGCGGGCGAGCGCGTGACGTTCCGTTTCGCCTTCGACATGCGCCTGGGCAAGGGCAACTATTCGGTGGCCCTGAGCCTGTCCCGGCTGGACTCGCATCTGGATCGCAACTTCGAATGGCGCGACTACGGCTTGATCTTCCATGTGATCAACAACCGTCAGGAGGACTTCGTCGGCTGCGCCTGGTTGCAAGCGCAGACCGACATCACCCGTTCCAGCGAAAACCTCGTCCAGTTGCCTGACACGGAGAGCCTGCGATGACCCGCCTGTTGGTCGAGTGCACCTACGTTTTTGAACACCCGGACGCCAATTCGGGGATTCAACGGGTGGTGCGCAATGTCATTCAGCAATTGCCGGCTGCTGACGAAAACATTGAATGCATCCCGGTGGTGATGATCGACGGCGGCCTCTATGAAGTGAAAAGCCTGGCGCCGCTGAAATCACTCAAGCTCGACTTGATCGGCCTGCGGGTGAAACTGGAGCAATGGGCCAATGCGTTCTGGCTGCGTCATCGTGCGGTGGAACGGCGCTGGCCGTTCAACCGCTCGCATTTCACCCGCAGGGTTCTTTACGTTGGCTGCCGACTCACGGCGTTCGCCTGTTTCAGCTTGCCGATGCGCCTGCTGGAACGCGCGCTGAAGGGCAAACACATACCCGAGCGCTGCGTGCCGCTGGCCCACCGCGCTGGCGATCAACTGGTGCTGCTCGACTCCTCATGGCACGCCAATTTCTTTCCCCTCGCCGAACAACTCAAGCGTGACGGCGTGGGCATTGTTTCGGTGATCTACGACCTGATCCCGTTGACCCATCCGCAGTTTTGCGACGCCGGGCTGGTCAAGGTCTTCAACGACTGGTTCGACTGGATCGCGCGGACTGCCGACGGCTATGTGGCGATCTCGACGACCATCCGCGATCAGGTGCGCGAGGAAATGCAGCGCCGGATCGGTTCGCATCAGGTCGGTCAACGCTGGTTCGACTATTTCCATCTGGGCTCCGAACTGGACCTGAGCGAAGCCAATGCTGAGGTTGATCGCGGCTTGCAGCAGTTGTTCATGTCGGCCGAACCGGTGTTTCTCATGGTCAGTACCATCGAGCCGCGCAAGAACCATGCTTACCTGCTCGATGCTTTCGAACGCGCCTGGGCCGGCGGTTCGAAAGCCCGGTTGTGCATCGTCGGCAAGATCGGCTGGAAGTGCGAGGCATTGATCGAACGCATCCGCAAACACCCCGAGCTGAACCGGCGCTTGTTCATGTACAACGCGCTGTCCGATAAAAGCCTTGAACACGCTTACTCCCATGCCACCGCGCTGGTGTTTCCGTCCTACGTTGAAGGTTTCGGTCTGCCGCTGGTGGAAGCCATGCAACGCGGACTGCCGGCCATGGCCAGCGACATCCCGGTATTCCGTGAAATCGGCGGGGACTACATGGCCTATTTCGATCTGGCGAACCCGCAGAGCCTGACTGAGCTGGTGACCAGCCTGGAACACTCCGGCGTATTCCCGGCAGCGCTGAGCCTCGAACACTGGCGCTGGCTGAGCTGGCGCGAGGCGAGTGCGCAACTGGTCGAACGCATCGCGTGCCATCTGGATGCATCACTGCCTGCCCCCGAGAGTCAGCATGCGCATTGCTCTTAACGCGCGCATTCTGCAGGCACCGCGCACCGGCATCGGCCATTACGTAGCTGAGCTGGTCAGCGCCTTGCGGCTCGAACCCGATGTCGAACTGACGCTGTTTCACGGCTGGGGCTGGAGCTCTGCGTTGCCGCAGGCCGCCCTGCCCGGTTACTCACGTTTGACTCCATTGCTGCGGCAGATCCCCGGCGCGTATCAGGCGCGACGCTGGCTGGAGCAGAAGCGCTTTGATCAGGGCCGCGCGCAAGGCATCGACCTTTATCACGAGCCGAGCCTGTGGCCGCTGGTGTTCGACGGTCCGACGGTCATCACTCTGCATGACCTGACGCATCTGCATTTTCCCGATACCCAGCCGGCGGCGCGGATCAAGGAAATCGAGCGCCGACTGGAAACCGGGGTGCAGCAGGCGCGTTTGATCCTAACCGACTCCCAGGCGATTGCAGACGAAGCCCAGGCGTATTTCGGCCTGCCTGCGGAGCGCTTTGTCGTAGCGCCGCTGGGCGTCGCCGAGCGTTTCTACCCGCGCGAGGCGAGCGCCATCGACGCCGTGCTCAAAGCCCACGGCGTCGAAGCACGTCAGTATTTTCTGTGTGTCGGCACGCTGGAGCCGCGCAAGAACCTGAGTCTCGCCTTGCGCGCGCATGCCTTGCTGCCGCAGGCCCTGCGCGAACGCTTCCCGCTGCTGATCGTCGGCATGGCCGGCTGGCAGCGCGAACAGCTGAGCGATGAGCTGCGCCAGGCGCTGGCCAGCGGGCATGTGTGTTTGCTCGGCTATCTGCCTGACGAGGATGTCGCGCAATTACTGGCGGGCGCACGGGCGCTGATTTTCCCTTCGCGTTATGAAGGTTTCGGGTTGCCGGTACTGGAGGCGATGGCCAGTGGCACGCCCGTCGTGATTACGCGGTCTTCGGCGATGCCGGAAGTCGCTGGCGCTGCCGGCAACTATATTGAAGCTGACGATGCACCAGGCCTGCGCGATGCGATGAGCCTTCTGATCGACGATCAAACGCATTGGCAGGAATGCCGAGCGGCCGGCCTGCAGCAGGCACGGCTTTTTTCCTGGCAACGTTGTGCACAGGCCACGGCCGGTGCCTACCGCCAGGCCATGGGAGGTTGAATGCGCGTTCTTCATTTTTTCAAGACGTACCTGCCTGACTCGGTCGGCGGCATCGAGCAAGTGATCTACCAGCTCTGCGAAAGTGGTGCGCAACATGGCATCGACGGGCAGGTGCTGACACTCAGTGCCGACCCGACACCGCCCGTGGTTCAACTCGGCCGGCACGAAGTGCACCGGGCCCGACTGGACATTCAGTTCGCCTCCACCGGATTTTCCTGGAGCGTGTTCAAACAGTTCCGCGAACTGGCCGCCGAGGCAGATGTGGTCAATTACCACTTCCCGTGGCCGTTCATGGACCTGGTGCACTTCGCCAGCGCGCTGAACAAACCGAGCGTGGTCACCTACCACTCCGACATCATTCGCCAGAAGCACCTGCTCAAACTCTACCGGCCGCTGATGAACCGCTTCCTCGCCAGCGCCGACCGCATCGTCGCCGCTTCGCCCAACTACCTGCACACCAGCGATGTGCTGCAGCAATTTCAGGACAAGACCCGGGTCATCCCCTACGGCTTGAACAAGGCCGGTTATCCACAGGCCGACAGCGAGCGCATGAATCGCTGGCGCCAGCAGCTTGGGGATAAGTTTTTCCTGTTTGTCGGGGTGATGCGCTACTACAAGGGCCTGCATATTCTGCTCGATGCCCTCAAAGACGTGGACTATCCGGTGGTGATCGTCGGTGCCGGGCCACTTGAGCTGGAACTGCATGCACAGGCGCAGGCGTTGGGCCTGCGCAACATTCATTTCCTCGGGCGCCTCAGCGATGAAGACAAAGTCGCCCTGCTGCAACTGAGCTACGCGATTGTCTTCCCCTCCCACCTGCGCTCCGAAGCCTTTGGCATTTCGCTGCTCGAGGGCGCGATGTACGGCAAACCGATGATTTCCAGCGAGATCGGCACCGGCACCAGTTACATCAATATCCACAACGAAACCGGGCTGGTGGTGCCACCGAGTCAGCCGCTGGCGTTTCGCGAGGCCATGCGCACGCTCTGGGACGATCCGCAACGTGCGGCGGCCATGGGCGTCAAGGCCGAAGCGCGCTATCGGCAGCTGTTCACCGCCGATGACATGGGTCGCAAGTGGACGAAGCTGTATCAGGAACTGCTGGAAGAAAAGGCCCTGTCCTACGCCTGATCTGGATTTACCCCGATCCAATGTAGGCGTGAGCCTGCTCGCGGTAGCGTCAGTACAGCCAACCCTGTGCCAACTGAGAAATAGCCATCGTGAGCAGGCTCACTCCTACAGGGTGCACTTTAGAGATCCAGCACCAGCGGCTGCGCACTCTGCGCCGGCACTGCACAGCAAATCAGCACATGCCCTGCCTCGGGGAGCTCCGCCGGCACCTGTGGATAATTTACCGCACCACTGACCAGCCGGGTCTTGCAGGTACCACACGAACCACCGCGGCAACTGAATTCCGGGCGCAATCCGCGGCTTTCCGCCAGTTCGAGCAGGCTGCCGCCCTCTGGCTGCCAGCGCGCCTCTTTCGCTGAGCGCTCGAACACCACCGCCACCGAAGTGGTCGCCGCTGGCGGTTGTTCGATGACGATCGCATCCGCATCCGCTTGGCGTTTCAAGGTCGATGGGCCGAAGGTTTCCGCATGAATCTGTGCGTCCCGCACATCCAGTTCACGCAGACTGTCGTACAGCCCTTGAGTGAAACCGCCGGGGCCACAGAGCACGAAGTCGATCTGGTCGAAATCGTCGACGTCGAGCAGATCGCGCAACACGGCGCCATCGATGCGCCCGGTCAGATCGAAATCCTCGCCCGCGCGCGCATCGGCCTCCGGTTGGCTGAGCAAGCGCAGGACCCGCACGGCCTCACCGGAGCGCTCAAGCAAGCGGTCCAGCTCCTGACGAAACGGCTGATCGGCGAGGCTGCGCGAACTTTGCAGCAACAATGTTGGACGGATCCCGCGCGTGCGCAGCCCCTGATAAACCACTTCGCGCAACATCGACAGCAACGGCGTGATGCCAACACCCGCCGCCAACAACACCAATGGCCTGCGCGCCAGTGGCGCCACGGTGAAATGCCCTTGCGGCGCCCGCGCTTCCAGCACATCGCCGACCTGTATCTGCTGATGCAGGTGCGATGAAACCAGGCCTTCACGTTTGACACTGATGCGGTAGAAACCGTCCGACGGCGCGCTGGACAAGCTATAGGTGCGGATATGCACCTCGCCATCGAGGGTAAAACGCAGCGGCAAATGCTGGCCGGCAAGAAATACCGGCAGCCCGGCGCCATCGACCGGCTCCAGATAGATCGAGCGAATATGGCGGCTCTCCGCTTCGATCTTCGCCACTCGCAGCGGCCGCCACTGATTGCCCAGTGCCTGGGCCTGCAGACGCGCATCAGCCTCAGCCCAATTGCCGGTGAGCTGGCTGGTCGGCGACATGCCGTCGAAGCGCCAGCGCAACGCCAACGCCGCCGGACGCCGCACGACCTGTTCCACCTCGAATGTCCACAGCCGCTCCGCACCTTGAAACGCTTCGATCTGCGGGTCTTCGAGAAGGATCTCGGTACGCCCGCTCAGGTGCAGCAGATCGCCTGTGGAAAAGTCGATGAACAGCAAGCCAGCCTTGGGGTTAAGCAGCAGATTGCCCAAGGTGTTGAAGTGCAGATTGCCGGCGAAATCCGGGATGGTCAGGCGATTGCCTTCTAACCGCACGAATCCGGGCTGACCGCCGCGATGGGACACATCCACCGAACGCTGGCCGTCGACGTCGGCATAGCTGGCGACGAAAAACGTATCGGCACTCGCGATCAATGCGAGGGCGGCCTCATCCAGAGTATCCAGATGCTGAGCCGGGCGGGTTTTCGGATCTGTCAGCGGTACACGCTGAAACTGGCGCAACTGGATGTATTGCGGGCAGTTGCCGAACGCCTGGTCGACGCTCAGTTCGAAGCCATCAGCCGTCAGGTTGGCGACGTGCCCGTTGAGGCGATTGCGCCGCCGCGTGTGCAGTTCGATACCGAGCAGACCAATCGGCTCGCCGTTACGCAGTTGCGCCGGGTCGTCGGCGGCCGGGTGGCTGGTGAAATGCAGATGCTCAGGATCCGGCGAATCGGCGAAGCCCGGCTCGCCCTCCAGCACACTGGCCCACGGCCGCCCCTGCGCATCGACCGCGCCGAGCAGCATGAATGGCAATTGCCGGTAGAATTCGCGGTGCTGATCCGGCATCCAGCTGCGAATGACTTTGCGCCCGAATGCTTCCATGCGTTCAGCCACCCCTACGTGGGCCTGCAACTGTTGTTCGCCGGCGTGCCAAGGTGAACGTTCCATCACGATTCTCCCCTGCGCCAGCGGCGCAGTCTGGTTGCGCCTGTCAGGCTGAGGTTTGCAGACCGGCAATCGTGCGCGGCATGCCGACGAAACCGGGCAAGGCTTCGACCCGGGCCAGCCAGGCGCGAACGTTGCCATAGTCGTCCAGCGCGACATTGCCCTCCGGCGCGTGGGCGATATAGCTGTAGGCGGACACGTCGGCAATACTCGCTTCGGCGCCAGCCAGAAACGCGGTTTTGCCCAGCTCGATATCCATCACCTTGAGCAGGTTGTGCGCACGGGCGATTGCTTCTTCAGCATTCAGCTGTGCGCCAAACACCGTCACCAGTCGCGCGGCCGCCGGGCCAAAGGCAATCGGGCCGGCAGCAGCGGACAACCAGCGTTGCACCCGCGCCGCGCCGACCGGGTCGGCCGGCAACCAGCGCCCGTGGCCGTACTTTTGCGCCAGGTACACCAGAATCGCGTTGGAGTCGGCGAGCACCACGCCGCCGTCGTCGATGGCCGGCACCTGGCCAAAACTGTTGATCGCCAGATATGCAGGCTGCTTGTGCTCACCTTTGGCCAGATCAACGAAAATCAGCTCGGTCGGCAATTGCAACAGAGACAACATCAGCTCGACACGGTGGGCATGGCCGGAACGCGGGAAGTTGTAGAGTTTGATCGCTTGCATGGTCGACTCCGCTGGGTGAGGGTGTCGTCCGAGTTGACGTCACCGATGTCAGCGATCTTCCACGGATCTGCAAAACAACAGAATAACCAGCAACCGCAATCAATTATTTCATTGGGTGCAATAACGCTGCGTTCTGCAGAGCCGGATGCTCGCGCAGGGCCTGCACGGTGAAGTCGACAAAACTGCGCACCCGCGCTGCTGCCTTGCGCCCGCCCTGATACACCACGTGAATGGGCAATGCCGGCAGTTCGAACTCGTCGAGGACGATCTCCAGTTCGCCGGCCGCCACCTTGCTCGCCACTTGATACGACAACACTCGCGTCAACCCCAGGCCGAGACTGGCGGCCGTGATCGCCGCCTGATTGGCGGTCACCACCAGTCGCGGCTCGGGGCGCACGAACAACGGCTCGCCGTGCTCCAGAAACGGCCAGTTGCGCAGTTGCCCGACCGCCGACGTCGCCACCACCGGCATTTCGCACAGCGCCTGCGGATGTTGCGGCCGGCCATGCTGCGCCAGGTATTGCGGCGAACCACACACCACGCGCCGCACCTCGCCGACGCGGATCGCGTGCTGGCTGCTGTCCGGCAGTTCACCGATGCGCACCGCGACATCAATGCCCTCCTCGACCATGCTCACCACCCGATCAAGCAACAGCGCATTGATCGTAACGTCCGGATACTGCGTCAGATACGCCGCCATCAGCGGCGTCACGAACAACTCGCCGAACAACACCGGCGCCGTCACCGTCAACTGCCCACGCGGCTGCGCATGACTGCCCGCCGCCGAATCCTCGGCCTCCTGCACCTCCAGCAGAATCCGCCGACAGTCGTCCAGATAACGCTGACCGGCTTCAGTCAGATGCACGCTGCGCGTGGTCCGCACCAGCAACTGCGTACCGATCCGCTGCTCCAGCGCCGCCACCGCCCGCGTCACACTCGCCGCCGACAACCCCAGCCGCCGCGCAGCGGCAGAGAAGCCCTGCTCTTGGGCGATGGTGGTGAAGATGTGCATTTCCTGGAAGCGGTCCATGAAATTCCCCGGTTCGGATACAACAATCGCAGCCGAAGCTGCGATTGCTGGTGTGTTGAATTTTGTGAATCAGAACTGTCGCACTGGGCTTGATGCCGCCCTGACAGCCCGTCATGCGAGCAGCGAAACATCAACTTTGCCGTCCCGGTACATTGGGCGTAAAGCGAATTGATCACAATGATCAATTTACTAGAGTCGCAAGCGCCTGTTGTGCAGGCATCTGGATGCGGCTTTAGAAGATTGTGGGCAATTGCCAGGTCAATGGTGCGTGGGCGTGGCCAAAGGGATCGCCTGATAAAACAGTTGAATACCCGGCCACCACCCGATCAGGCAATGGCCGGGCCAGACTCAGCGATAGACCGGAAAACGACGGCACAGCGCGACAACCTGTTCGCGCACGTGGTGGCCGACCTTGTCGCTGCTTCCGTTTTCCAGGGCGTCCAGTATGTCGCATAACCAGCCGGCCACTTGCTCGCAGGCTTCCACGCCAAACCCGCGGGTGGTCACTGCCGGTGTACCAATACGAAGGCCGGATGTCACAAACGGTGAGCGCGGGTCATTCGGTACCGAGTTTTTGTTGGCGGTGATATAGGCATTGCTCAGGGCCGCGTCTGCCTCCTTGCCGGTGTAGGGCTTGTCGGACAGGTCGATCAGCATCATGTGGTTGTCGGTGCCGCCCGAGACGATTTTGTATCCGCGCTTTTGCAACACCCCGGCCATGGCCCGGGCGTTGATGACCACTTGGGTCTGATAGATGCTGAACTCAGGCGCAAGCGCTTCCTTGAACGCCACGGCCTTGGCTGCGATCTGGTGCATCAGCGGCCCGCCCTGCACGCCGGGAAACACAGCGGAATCGAGCTTTTTGTAGAAGGCTTCATCCTGTCCCTTGGACAAAATCAAACCGCCGCGTGGCCCGCGCAGGGTTTTGTGTGTGGTGCTGGTGACCACATGCGCATGGGGCAGCGGGTCTGGGTATTCGCCTGCGGCAACCAGCCCGGCGACGTGGGCCATATCGACCCAGAAAATAGCCCCGACCTTGTCGGCAATACTGCGCATGCGTGCCCAATCCTTGTACCGCGAATACGCGGAGAAACCACCGATCAGCATTTTTGGGCGTGTCCGTAGTGCGATTCGCTCCATCTCGTCATAGTCGAGAAAGCCGGTTTGCGGGTCCAGTCCGTAAGGCACGATGGTGTAGTGACGCCCCGAAAAGTTGGCCGGGTTGCCGTGGGTCAAGTGACCGCCCTGGGCCAGGTTCATGCCCATCACCGTATCACCGGGATTTATCAGTGCGAGGAAGACCGCCGCGTTGGCCTGGGCACCCGCATGGGGTTGTACGTTGGCGTAGTCGCAGTCGAACAGGGCCTTGACCCGCTTGATGGCCAGCCGCTCGGCTACATCGACGTATTCGCAACCGCTGTAATAGCGCTTGCCGGGGTAGCCTTCGGCGTACTTGTTGGTGAGTACCGTGCTCTGGGTTTTCATGACCAGCGGACTGGCATAGTTTTCCGAGGCGATCAGCTCGATATGGTCTTCCTGGCGATGCTCTTCGTTGTGAATCGATTCATACAGCTCAGGATCGAAAGCGTTGAGGGTCAGCGTCGAGTCGTACATGGGCAAAGTGTCCTTGGTCAAGAATTCAAGCGGCGGGTGACAGCAGGCGGGTGATGCGCGCGGCGATGTCGTCGATCTGTGCGTCATCGCAAATCAGCGGCGGCAACAGGCGCACGGTGTTGCCCCGTGTGACGGTGATCAGCAGACGTTGTTCTTCACGGGCCCGGCCGACCAGTTCGGCGCACGGGCCATTGAGTTCAATGCCGATCATCAAGCCGATGCCGCGAACGGACACCACCTCGGGATGGTTGCCCAGCGCCAGCTTCAAGGCCGCCAACAAGCGGCGGCCCGAGGCAGCGGCACGTTGCGGTATGTGATCGCGCTGCATGATGTCGAGCACTGTGCAGCCGACGCGGCAAGCCAGCGGGTTACCGCCGAACGTGGACGCATGGTGGCCGGGGGAAAACAGCTGGGCGGCCTTGCCCCGTGCCAGGCATGCGCCGATGGGGAAACCGTTGCCCAGCGCTTTGGCCAGGGTAATGACGTCCGGCTTGATGTCCGCATGCTCAAAGCCAAACCAGGTACCGGTGCGGCCCAACCCGGTCTGCACTTCATCGATCATCATCAGCCAGTCGTGTTCATCACAGACTTGGCGCAGGGCCTGCAGGTAGCCGGCAGAGGCGGCGTGCACGCCCCCCTCACCCTGCACCGGCTCGACGAGCACCGCGACGATATCGGGAGACTGCGCCGCGACCTGGCGAATCGCCTCGATGTTGTCGAAAGGCACCCGCACAAAGCCCGGCATCAGCGGCTCAAAGCCGCGATGCACGGCGGGGTTGCCGGTGGCGGCGAGAGTGGCCAGGGTGCGCCCGTGAAAACTGTTTTCCATGACCAATACTTGCGGCTGGGCCACCTGCCGCGCGTTGGCATGCAGGCGGGCCAGTTTGAGCGCCGCCTCGTTGGCCTCCGCTCCGGAGTTGCAGAAAAACGCCCGTTGCATGCCCGATAACAGGCACAGTCGTTCGCCCAATTGCTCCTGCCATGGGATGCGAAACATGTTGGTCGTGTGCAGTAACACCGAGGCCTGTTCGGCGATGGCCGCGGCAATTTCGGGGTTGGCATGGCCCAGGCTCGTCACCGCCACGCCGGCGATGGCATCCAGGTATTCAACACCCTCGGTGTCCCACAACGAGGCGCCCTGGCCTCGGCTGAACGAAACCGGTTGTCGAGCTGAGGTGTGCATGAGGTAAGCGGGTGCAGCGGACATTGCGGGCCTCCTGTAGAGGGGATCAACGGCTGGGTGTGATCGACAACAACGTGTCTTCAATGAGAGGGCGGGCATCGGCGGTCGGCCAGTAATACGCATCCGGCATGGCTCGGGCACCGAAGATCGCCTGCCCGACGCGCACCACGGTCGAGCCCTCTTCAATGGCGACTTCAAAATCACCCGACATGCCCATCGACAGCTCTTGCAGCGACACCCCGTCAGGCGCGCAATGAAGCAAGCGGTCGCGCAATTCACGCAGCCGGACGAAGCAAGGGCGTACCCGCAGCGCGTCGGCCGAGAACAGCGCCAGCGTCATCAATCCGCGGACCCGCAGCGTCGGGAATGCTGGCATTGCCTCGAGGAAAGCCGCCACGTCATCGGGCGCCAGCCCGTACTTGCTGGCTTCGCCGGAGGTATTGACCTGGACGAACACGTCCATTTGCCGATCCAGAATGCGCAGGCGACGGTCCAGCGCCTCGGCCACCCGCAGGCTGTCCAGGGCCTGGAACTCACTGGCGAAGCGTGCAACCTGCTTGGCCTTGTTGGTCTGCAAGTGGCCGATCACCGACCATTGCAGATCTTGCAGGTCGGTCATGGCTTCCCACTTGCGCTGGGCTTCCTGCACCTTGTTCTCGCCCAACAGGCGGCAACCGGCGGCATAGGCCAGACGCAGATGAGCTTCATCAAAGGTCTTGCTGACCGGCAGCAAGCGCACACCGGCCGGGTCTCGCCCTACCCGATGGCACGCCTCGACAATCCGTTGCTGCACGGCGGCCAGGTTGCGGCGAAAGTCTTCGACACTGTCGGCCTGTGGGTAACGACCATGGCGCGCGTGCAGGATGAGGTCTTCAGTTTGATCAGGCATCAGTTGGCCGCTCCCTTGGTGGACACTGCAACCGGTTCGGCCTCTGGGCCTGCAGACTTTTCACGACGCGGCACCTGCCCATTGAGCACGGCGTAGGCGGCCAGGCCAATGACCAGGCCCCAGAACGCGCCGCCGATGCCCAGCAAGGTGATATTGGCTGCGCAGGCGAGGAATGTGATCAACGACGCTTCGCGCGATTTCACGTCCGCCATGGCATTGGCCAGGCTCGCGCCGAGTGTGCCCAACAGGGCCAGCCCCGCCAGGGTGGTGATGAAGGTCGCCGGGAAGGCCATGAACACCGCCGCCAGGGTCACGCCGAAGATTCCCACCAGGATGTAGAAGATGCCCGCAGCCACGCCCGCGATCCAGCGCTTGGACGGGTCTTCCGACGCTTCCTTGCCCGTGCAGATGGCGGCGGTGATGGCCGCGATATTGAAGGCATGGGAACCGAACGGTGCCATCAGCAGAGAACCCAGCCCCGTCACGCTGAGGATCGGGTTGGCACTGGTGTTGAAGCCGTCACTGCGCAGCACCAGCATGCCCGGCATGTACTGCCCGGTGAGGGTGATCAGAAACAGCGGCAACGCCACGCTCAACAACGCATTGACCGAGAACTCCGGGCGGGTGAACACCGGCGTCGCAAACTCCAGCGTCAGCCCCGTGAAATCCACACGTCCCTGCATCAGCAGAAAGCCAAGCCCCAGCACCAGAATGCCGACCACCGCGTAGCGCGCACTCAAACGCTTGAACAGGATGTAGGCACCGATCAACACCCCGACCAATAGCGGGTCGAGGCTCATGCTGGCAAACGCACCGATGCCGAACTGCAGCAAGATGCCGCCCAACAAGCCCGCTGCTACACCCGGCGGGATCAGGCGAACAGCTTTTTCAAAGTAACCGGATACGCCCAGCAGCACGAACGCTGCAGCCGAAATCATGTACGCCCCAATGGCCTCGGCGTAGGGTGTGGTTGCCAGGGCGACGATCAAAAATGCCGCCGCCGGGGTCGACCAGGCGGTGATGATCGGCTCGCGGCTCATCCAACTGAGGAACAGCCCGGTCACCCCTACGCCGATCGACACAGACCAGACCCACGAAGCCGTCAACTCGGGGCTGAGCCCTGCGACCTTGGCGGCCTTAAACACCAGGATGAAGGTGCCGCCGTAATTGACGATCACCGAAATCAAACCGGCAACCACCGGGTGCAGCAGGTCCCGCAGACGCAGGGACGAGAGGGATTGAGTAGATGACATAGGTCTTGGCTCCTTGCTGGACGATTGCATCCGGCCGCTGGCAAGCGGTCATTTATAGCGGTTGAATGGCGGGTTTTACCCCTACGCTTTAACGCAGCAGACCAGACCACTTTTTGTGGTCGGCTCAGCCGTGCTGACGCGCAAAGGCGCTCATGAAATCGCACAGCGCCTCGACCGCCGGCACTGAAACGGCGTTGTAGAGGCTGGCCCGCAGGCCGCCGACGCTGGCGTGGCCCTTGAGGCCGTTGAGTCCGGCCTGCTCCGCTTGCCGCAAAAAAGTCTTCTCCAGCGCCACTTCGGCCAAGCGCAAGGGCACGTTATTGATGGAGCGATACGGTGCCTGCACTGAGTTGCGATAAAACCCGTCACTTTCATCGATGGCGCGGTAAAGCATTCGCGCCTTGGCCTGATTGCGCTGATGCAGGGCCTGCAGACCGCCACTGCGCTTGATCCACTTGAGCGTCAGGCCTGTGAGGTACCAGGGGAAGGTCGCAGGGGTATTGAGCATCGACTGCGCTTCGCTGATGCGCGCGTAGTTGAGAATGTCCGGGGTAAAGGCATGGGAACGCTCCAGCAACGCCGGGTCCACGATGACCACCGTCAACCCGGCCACACCCATGTTTTTCTGCGCGGCGGCATACACCAGCCCATGCCTGGCGATGTCGATCGGCTTGGACAGCAGGCTTGAACAGGCATCGCACACCAGCGGCGCGTCGCTCGCGGGCGTGTCGATGAATTGCACGCCGTGTACCGTCTCGTTCTCGGTGTAGTGCAGGTAGGCGGCGTCGGCGTTAAGGCGCCAGTCCGAGGCATGGGGGACATGGTCGAAACCGGACGCGTGGGCGCTGGCAACCACACGCACATCGCAGTAGCGCCTGGCGGCCTCGATCGCCTTGCCCGACCAGAGGCCGGTGTGCAGGTAATCCGCCGTGCCTTTATCGCCCATCAGGTTCATCGGCACTTGAGCGAACTGCAACGAGGCGCCGCCTTGCAGGAACAGTACCTTGTAGGCGGGCGGCACCCCGAGAATATCGCGCAGGTCCTGTTCGGCATCACGGGCCACCGCCATGAAGACCTGCGAACGATGGCTGATTTCCATCACGGACATGCCGGTGCCGGCAAAATCGAAAAACTCCTCGTGCGCCTGAGTGAGGACGTCCAACGGCACCGCGGTGGGGCCTGCACTGAAGTTGTATGACCTGGCCATGGTTGAGTAACTCCTGTTCGAGAACGCTCGCCTTCGCGTCATCAATCGAGGTAAAGGCGCAGTAGCGAGGGCCAGAGTCTACGGATAAACTGGCCTGCCTTTACCTGCCAGTTCATGGAAAGAGAGCAGACCACATGGCCAAGACCTTCGAGCTGGAAACGCTGAAGATGCGCCTCAACGACGCTGAGTTTCAGCTACTGGATCTGCATCAGCGGATCCAGCGTGCATTGCGTGCGCTGATTCTCGACGGCGCGCTCGGCCCTGGCTTGAAACTGCCCGCCACGCGGGTGCTGTCCAAATCACTGGGCTGCGCCCGCGATACCGTTGAGAACGCCTATGTGCAGTTGCATCGGGACGGGTTTATCGTGCGCCGCGAAGGCGCCGGCAGTTACGTTTGCGACACGGTGGGCGTCGAATTGCGCGGTGCAGGCCGCCGACGCCTCAAGGCTCAGGAGATCAGGAGCAGCGTCGCCGCGCCGGGCGCAGCACTCAGTCAACGCGGGCGGATGATCTTCGACACCGGCGGCGTGCGCGATCAGCAAGTCATCAAGGCATTCGCCACCGGCCTGCCGGAAACCCGCAGCTTTCCGACGGATGTCTGGGAGCGATTGCAACGCCAGGTCATGAAGGACTATCGCGCAAGCGTGCTGCTGCATGGCGATCCACAAGGGGCTGAGCCCCTGCGCAAAGCGATCGCCACCTACCTGAACCTCGAACGCGGCGCCAAATGCTCCCCCGACCAGATACTGGTCTTGAGCAGTACGCGTCAGGCGTTGTATCTGTGCGCGCAATTGCTGGTAGACGCCGGCAAGCCGATCCTGATGGAAAACCCCGGCTACTATGGCGCGCGCAAGGCCTTCCAGATCGCTGAAACCAAGGTGGTGCCCATTGATGTCGATGAGCAGGGCATCCGTACCGACCTGTTGTACGCCGACCGCAGCGGCGCCAATTGCGTGTATGTCACGCCCTCTCACCAATACCCCACCGGCGCGACATTGCCGCTGGAGCGGCGTCTTGAGTTGATCAATTGGGCGGCGCAAAAAGGCAAGTGGATCATCGAGGACGACTACGACAGCGAGTTCCATTACGACGGGCAACCCACGGCGTGCGTGCAAGGCCTGGACAAGTACCAGCGCACGCTCTACATCGGCACGTTCAGCAAAACCCTCTATCCCGGACTGCGCATGGGGTACATGGTGCTGCCCTGCGAACTGGTGAAGCCCTTTGCCTATGCGCGCAGCATGATGGACGGCCACACTCCGCAAACGCTGCAACTGACGCTGGCGCGCTTTATGGAGGACGGCCATTACAACGCGCATGTCCGCGCCATGCGCAAGCTGTATGCCGGACGCCGGTCGATCATGCACGACGCCATCGGCAAGTACTTGAGCACCGTGGTTACCGCCGAACTGCCGCCGGGCGGGTTGCAAATTCCCTGTTTGCTGAAAGCCGGATGGTCCGAGGAAAAAACCATCCGCCAGGCCGCCACTGCCGGCGTGCAGCTGTCCGGCCTCAGCGGCTTGTACGCGGGCGAACCGAAGCAACAGGGCTGGCTGCTGGGTTACTCCTCCCTGACCGCGTATGAAATAGAAGCCGCCATGTTGCGTCTGGCCAACGCCCTGAAAATCTAATGGCCCAGCGCATAGTTCATCAGCAGCTGCTGGGCCTGGACGACCATCCGTGAGCGCCGGGGCAGCCTGGAATGTTCAACCGTGATGACGGGTTGCGGCTTGGCGGTGGTGAACAAGCTGAAACGTGACGTGCGGGCAGCCGCCAGGCGGCCGGTGGGGATGATGTCGAGCATCGGAATTCCTTTGCAAAAAAGCGCAGACGGTTAATACGGCAGCCTGAATCGTTTGGTCAGGTCGCTGATACCTTCACGAATCGAGCGTTCAGTGCGGCCGTCGAGGGCACCGCTGCGTACGCCACCGAGCATGGCCAGAATCATATCGCCGATCTCTCTGAATTCATCGACCCCCATGCCACGCGAAGTGCACGCCGCACTGCCGAGACGAATCCCGGACGTCACGGTAGGCTTGACCTCATCGCCGGGCACGACATTTTTGTTCACGGTAATACCGATTGCCTCCAGCGCACGCTCGGCGATATTGCCCACCAGGCCCCACGGCCGCAGGTCAATCACCCCCAGGTGACAGTCGGTCCCTCCCGACACCACCAACAACCCACCTTCAGCCAATCGGCCGCACAAGGCCTGGGCGTTGGCGACCACAGCGTGGGCATATGCACCGAAGGCCGGCTGCAATGCCTCGCCCAGCGCCACGGCCTTGGCTGCAACGATATGCATCAGTGCTGCGCCTTGCAGGCCGGGGTACACCGCCGCATTGATCTTCTGCGCAATGGCCTGCTCATTGCTCAGGATCATCCCGCCACGCGGGCCGCGCAATGTGGCATGGGTACTGAGGGTGGTGACATGAGCGAACGGCACAGGAGACGGATACGCACCACCCGCGACCAGCCCGGCAACGTGGGCAATGTCGGCCATCAGGTACGCACCCACCTCGTCGGCAATCGCGCGAAACCGGGCGAAATCCAGCGCCCGTGAGTACGCCGAGGCCCCTGCGATGATCAGGCGTGGACGTTCTTGTCGGGCGATCTGCTCGACCTCATCCATGTCGACCCTGTGGGTCACCGGGTGCACGCCATAGCTGAGGGCCTGAAACCAGCGCCCGGACAAGTTGAACGCTGCACCATGGGACAGGTGCCCACCGGACTTGAGGTCCAGGCCGAGGATCTTGTCTCCTGGCGCCAGCAGCGCCAGAAACACCGCCTGGTTGGCCTGGCTGCCCGAATGAGGTTGCAGGTTGGCATAGGCACAGCTGAACAGCTGCCTGGCCCGTTCGATGGCGAGCTCTTCAATGGCATCGACATTACAGCAACTGGCGTAATAGCGACGCCCTGGGTAGCCCTCGGCATATTTGTTGGTCAGCACCGACCCTTGGGCCTCGAGCACCGCACGACTGACCACGTTCTCAGCGGCGATCAGCTCGATTGACTGCACCTGGCGCTGACGCTCGGCGTCAATGGCGCGCCACACCTCCCCGTCCACCTGGGGCAGCGCAACGCCACTGACCCCTGGCAGCGCGTGGCCCTCCTGATAAGCGAAATGCGGCATGGTCACTCCCTGTGTAAACGCCCGGATAACACGCCGCACTACCCTAGCCGCCCACGGGCCGGCCGACCATACCAGTTCGCTCGGATGTTGCAGACCACTGCACCCAAAGTCCTTGCCACGCGTCTACGCGGGGGCAGCCGTGAGGAAATCGCCGCCATTTAAAGTGGTCTGGTGGCCTCATGGGTAATGGACTATCGCGCAAGACCATCGCCTCATTAAGCTCTGCGCCGGATTTGCCATGCTCACTACACGGGTTTCGCCATGACGATTCGTATCGGGTTGCTGCCTCAGGTCGCCGCCGCACACTTTGTCAGTCATTTGCACATCATGGTGCTGGCGGCGCTATTCCCCCTGCTTCCGGCTTTTTTCAACGTGGAATATGTGGAGCTGGGCCTGGCGTTGAGCCTGTTCAATATCGTCACGGCGTTGGTGCAGGCACCCATGGGGTTTGCCGTGGACCGCTACGGTGCCAGACACTTGCTGTGCGTCGCGCTGGCACTGGGCAGCAGCAGTTTCCTGCTGATTGCGCTCCTGCCCGGCTACACCTGTTTGTTGATCGGCATGGCGCTGGCCGGTGTCGCCAACGCCATTTATCACCCGGCCGATTACGCCCTGCTGTCGCGCCACGTTGACCCCGCCCACATCGGTAAGGCGTTCTCCGTGCATACCTTTGCCGGGTTCCTTGGCGCGGCCGTGGCCCCGGTGTTTTTGCTGAGTATCGCGGTGGCGAGCAACCTGCCCATGGCCTTCGCGGCGGCCGCCCTGGTGGGCTTTTTCGTGCTGGCGCTGTTGTTGATCCCAGGCTCCGCACTGGCCCGAGTCACTCGCGAGTATCGCGCCGCAGACCCGACACCCATCGGCGCCAGTCGCCTGTCGCTGCTCTCGCCTATGGTGCTCAGCCTGACCCTGTTGTTCGTGCTGCTGAACCTGAGCACCGGCGCGATTGAAAAGTTCTCGGTCGCCGCCCTGATGCAAGGCCAGGGCGTGGCCTTGACCTGGGCCAACTCGGCGTTGACCGCTTTCCTCTTTGCCAGCGCTTTCGGCGTACTGGCAGGGGGAGCCTTGGCCGACCGGACCCGCCGCCATGGCGTAGTCGCAGCCAGCGCGTTTGCCTTGGCCACCGTGCTGATGCTGCTGGTCGCCACGGCACGCTTGAGCGCGCCCGCACTGCTGATCGTGCTGGGGGCTGCGGGCTTCCTGACCGGGGTGATCGCACCGTCCCGCGACATGCTGGTACGGGCGGCTGCTCCGAAGGGTGCCGAAGGCAAAACCTTCGGCATCGTCTCCACCGGCTTCAACATCGGTGGCGCCATCGGGCCAGTCGGGTTCGGCTGGCTGCTCGACCAAGATCAGCCCAACGCCATTTTCTGGGCCAGCGCCGCCTTCATGTGCCTGACCGTTGTACTGACCCTGATACAGGAGCGGTCCATGGCCAGGACTCGAAAAATGGCGGCCCTCCAAGTGGCATTCAAGTGACCTGAATCAATAACCGCCAGATGTTTTTGCCGCAGACTTGAAGGGCGCCGTCCCGCATTTATTGCGCTGCACCCCTCGCTTGTGCGGACTCGTTATTTTTGCAAGGACTGCACGGTAAACCCCAACACCAACAGCCGATTCCCTTGGAGTTAAAAACATGGAACGTTTGAATTGTGGTACCGATGACGTAGTAAAAAACATGCTGGCCAAACTCTCCACGCTCTGGAAAACCCGCGCGGCCGTCAACAACCCGCAACCGAACTACTGGGGCCTCGCCTTCGATGCCGACAAGCACGACTTCAGTCTGTCGCTGTTACCGTTTCGTCATCACCAGGCCTGGCTCGAAGCCCCCCAGGACCTGCAATCCAAATGTCTGTCGTATGCGTGGGGCATCTACAACCTCAAGACTATCTACATCGAATGCAACGTGGTCGTGCCGGCCTGCGAGGACATTATCAAGACCCCGCCGCCGAGCAACAACCGCGCCCTGCTGCAAGACGTGATGTCTCAGGCACTGCTCGACGAAGCCCTGCACACGCGCATGTCCATCATGGCCTGCAACTATATCTATGACATGCGCAAACTCACCCCGCTGGACTTCAGCGCGTTCAACCTGGTGACCTGGCGCGAGGCGCTCCTGGCCAACTGCACTGCCGAATGGGAGCGACGCCTGACCCGTTTCGGCGTCGCGTGTGCCAGCGAAACGCTGATCACCGACTACCTCAAGACCATGGCCGAGGACGCCAGCATTCAGGCGGTGTGCCATGAGGTCACGCGTACCCACGCCATGGACGAGTGGAGCCATTCCAGCGTCTTCAGCTTCGTCGCTTCCGACATCGTCAATGGCCTGAGCCGCAAGGAACGCGTGTACCTGCGCGCGATCATCCTGCGCACGGTGCAGATGTTCGTCAATAACGAAATGGGCGCCTGGTCCACCGTGTTTTCGATGCTGGATTTCCCCCACGCCGGCGAGATCGTGCGTGATGTGGGCGACAACAACGAAATCAGCGTCTACACCGACTCGCTCGAAGCCCTGATAGACCGGATCGGCTTGACCGGCAACGGCCTCAGCAGTGCCGAGCATGCCATTGAAACCCTGGGCGAGAAGGCCCGCGCATGAACGGCATGGCATCCTTCACGGCCCTGTGCGAACACGTAAGCACTGAAACGGCCAACGTAAAAGTCTTCACCCTGCGCGCGGTGGACGCCCCCGTCGAATTCCTCGACAGCCTGGAGGCAGGCAGACACGTGGCCCTGCACGCCGCGGACATGGCGGGCATCTATCACCAACGGTTGTATTCGATCACGCGCAAGCATGGCGTTGACCGGTTCGACATTGCGGTCAAGCGTGAAGGCCATGGCGGGGTTTCGGACCAGTTGCACGCTACGCTGCAAGCCGGCTCAACCACCGCGATGC
This sequence comes from Pseudomonas granadensis, assembly GCF_900105485.1. Classification (GTDB taxonomy): domain Bacteria; phylum Pseudomonadota; class Gammaproteobacteria; order Pseudomonadales; family Pseudomonadaceae; genus Aquipseudomonas; species Aquipseudomonas granadensis. The sequence goes on from NZ_LT629778.1 coordinate 5,577,162, forward strand.
AGTTTGTCGCCGGTGATATTTCGCTGGAGTCGGTTCTGGGTTGCCGCCAGGTCGGCATGCTCGCCGGCGGCATCGGCATCACCTTGCCGATTGCATTGCTGCGGGGTCTGGCCGAGCGCGCGCAGCGTGGATTGGCGGTGCCCGATGTGAGCCTGCTGCTGTGTGTGCCGTCCATCGCCGAGATTTCGTTTCTACAGGAGTTGCTGGAGCTTGAGCTGACCACATCGTGGTTCTCCTTGCGGGTGTTCGTAACCCGCGAAGCGGTCAACAACAACGGACACTTCATCGCCGGTCGCCCCGAGGTCCAGGACCTGAGTCGGCTGGGTAACCCCGACCGCGTGGTTATCTGCGGCAGCCATGGCTTCGCCCAGGACATGCGCGAGCACACCCTGGCCATGTTCCCCGCGAGCCGCTTGCTCATCGAGTCATTCACGCCACCGGCCGCGCCGGCCTCCGCCGCTCAGCCGCAGGCTCAAGCCGACGCGACGCTGCGCCTGCACTTGAACCACAACGATCAGGTGCTGGAGCCGGCCGCCGGCAAGAGTTTGCTGGAGATGCTCGAAACCGGTGGCATCGAGGTACGCAGCCTTTGCCGCACCGGCATCTGCGGTCACTGCCGGCTGAAAGTATCGGAGGGTCACTACACCCTTGAACCCGACTTTTGCCTGACGGACAAGGACAAGGACGACGGCTACGCCCTCGCCTGCTGCACCTTCCCGCAATCCGGGACGATCAAGGTCGACCTCTCCACCACGGTATGAACACGTACCGTCCTTACTTCAACAACTGGTTTTTTCCATGAAAACTGCCATTGCATTGCGCCATATTCACTTCGAAGACGTTGGCACCCTGGATATCGTTCTCTCCGAAGCAGGCTATACGCTGATTTACCTGGACCCCACGGTCGACGCCATTTACAGCGAGCCGGTGCTGCAGGCCGACTTGTTGATCGTACTCGGCGGCCCGATTGGAGCCTATGACGAGCAGCTGTATCCGTTTTTGCACGACGAATTGAAACTGGTGCGCCAGCGCGTTGCGTCCGGCAATCCCCTGCTGGGCATCTGCCTCGGTGCGCAATTGATCGCCCGGGCCATGCAGGCCGACGTCTACCCGATGGGGGTCAAGGAGATCGGTTTTGCACCGTTGACCCTGACCGCGGCCGGTCAAGACTCGCCGCTCGCCGCGCTGATGGACACCCCCGTGCTGCACTGGCACGGCGACCAGTTCGATGTGCCAGAAGGCGCTGTGCTGCTGGCCAGTACCCCGGTAGGTGCGCATCAGGCATTCGCCGTGGGCAACACGATTCTCGGCCTGCAATTTCACCTCGAAGCCGATACCGCCAACATCGAGCAATGGCTGGTTGGTCATGCCAGCGAGCTGGCACAAGCCGGCATCGACCCTGTTGCGTTGCGCAGCGAGGCCCTTCACCTCGGCGACCGCCTGACCCGCGCCGCGAGCCACGTCATGCGGGCCTGGCTGAACAACCTGGGCACCCCGATAAAACACTGATAGCGATCGGGCACCTGCCCAGCGCATTTGCACCGTGTAAACCACCTGAAAAATATCAAGGATGAGGAATCAAAAATGATTGTCGTTTTGTTTGAGTTACAGGCACTGCCAGGCCAGGGCGAGACCTATGTTGACCTGGTCAACAAGCTGACCCCGCTGCTTGAACCCATGGAGGGGTTTATCTCCGTTGAGTGCTTTCAAAGCACGCTCAACCCCAAGAAGGTGATGTCGGTCACCACCTGGCGCGATGAGGAGGCCGTGGTGCAGTGGCGCAACGTGACAGCCCACCTGTCGGCACAGCGCGCCGGACGCGACAAAATCTTCGATGACTACCGCGTGCGCGTGACATCGGTGATTCGCGATTACGGTCTGCGTGATCGCGAACAGGCACCGTACAACGTAGTGGTCGACGGTGAACCCGCCACGGCTGGCGCGGTGGTTTAACGGAGTATCTTTGTCACCTGCCCAAGTGCGAGAGATTTATTGTCGGTGGTTGTGGTGAGCCGTGCTCACCACAACCCGCTCTTCGCCATCGATAATTGCGCAACGCCTATTCGGTCATCCGGTGGACGCCGTTAAATAGAAAAAGCCCCTGAAATCAGGGGCTTTGGCATTGCTTGGAAATCTGTTTTTTAGCGGTGGATAACTTATTCCACCGTCACCGACTTCGCCAGATTGCGCGGCTGATCCACATCCGTGCCCTTGAGCACCGCGACGTAGTACGACAGCAACTGCAGCGGGATCGTGTAAAGGATCGGCGAGAGGATGTCGTGGATGTGCGGCATTTGCACAACGTGGGTGCCTTCGCCATTGGTCATCCCGGCCTTCTCATCAGCGAAGACGACCAGTTCGCCGCCACGGGCGCGGACTTCCTGCAGGTTGGATTTGAGCTTTTCCAACAGTTCGTTGTTCGGCGCAACGGTGACCACCGGCATGTCGTTATCCACCAGCGCCAGCGGGCCGTGTTTGAGCTCGCCGGCCGGGTAGGCTTCGGCGTGGATGTAGGAGATTTCCTTGAGTTTCAAGGCGCCTTCCATCGCCACCGGGAATTGCGCACCGCGACCGAGGAACAAGGTGTGGTTCTTCTCGGCGAACAGTTCGGCGATTTTTTCCACGGTGCTGTCCATCGCCAAGGCTTCGCCCAGGCGGGTTGGCAAGCGACGCAGCTCTTCCACCAGCGTGGCCTCAACGCCTTTGGCCAACGTCCCGCGAACCTGGCCCAAAGACAGGGTCAGCAGCAGCAGGCCGACCAATTGCGTGGTGAAGGCTTTGGTCGATGCAACGCCGATTTCGCGGCCGGCCTGGGTCAGCAGGGTCAGGTCGGATTCGCGCACCAGCGAACTGATGCCGACGTTGCAGATCGCCAGGCTGGCGAGGAAGCCCAGTTCTTTGGCGTTGCGCAGTGCGGCCAGGGTGTCGGCGGTTTCGCCCGATTGCGAGATGGTCACGAACAGCGTATCCGGCTGCACCACCACCTTGCGGTAGCGGAATTCGCTGGCGACTTCGACCTGGCACGGGATGCCGGCCAGTTCTTCCAGCCAGTAGCGCGCAACCATGCCGGCGTGATAACTGGTGCCGCAGGCGACGATCTGCACATTGCGCACCTTGGCAAACAGCTCGGCGGCTTGCGGCCCGAACGCTTGCACCAGTACCTGATCATTGCTCAGGCGGCCTTCGAGGGTGCGCTGCACCACTGCTGGCTGCTCGTGAATTTCCTTGAGCATGTAGTGGCGGAACTCGCCTTTGTCGGCGGCTTCGGCACCGTCGGTGTACTGCACGGTCTGACGCTCGACGGCGTTACCGTCGACGTCCCAGATCTGCACGCTGTCGCGTTGAATTTCGGCGATATCGCCTTCTTCCAGGTACATGAAGCGGTCGGTGACCTGGCGCAGCGCCAGTTGATCGGAAGCGAGGAAGTTTTCCCCCAGACCCAGGCCAACCACCAACGGACTGCCACTGCGCGCAGCGACCAGACGATCCGGTTGTTGCGCATTGATCACGGCCAGACCATAAGCGCCGTGCAGTTCCTTGACGGTGGCTTTGAGCGCAACGGTCAGGTCTGGCTGATGCTTGAGCTTTTCGGTGAGCAGGTGGGCGATGACTTCGGTGTCGGTGTCGGAAGTGAAGACGTAACCGAGTGCCTTCAGTTGTTCACGCAGCGCTTCGTGGTTTTCGATGATGCCGTTGTGCACCACCGCAATGTCACCGGAAAAATGCGGGTGAGCATTACGTTCGCAAGGTGCGCCGTGGGTTGCCCAGCGCGTGTGAGCGATGCCCAGACGACCGGCCAGAGGATGCTCGGTCAGCGCCGCTTCGAGCTCACTGACCTTGCCCGGCCGGCGCATGCGCGCAAGCATTGCGTCGTTGGTGTACACCGCCACACCGGCGCTGTCATAGCCGCGGTATTCAAGGCGCTTGAGGCCTTCGAGCAGGATCGCGGTGATATTACGTTCTGCCACTGCGCCGACAATTCCACACATGTTTATTTCTCCTGACTGACAGCCGCGCTAATCACGGTGATACCGCGGGCCTGAAGGTGATCGCGGGCCTCATCGGGCAGGCGATCGTCGGTAATTAGGGTATGGACGCTGCTCCACGGCAGCTCCAGGTTGGGGATCTTGCGGCCGATCTTGTCGGCCTCGACCATGACGATGACTTCGCGCGCCACTTCAGCCATTACCCGGCTCAGACCGAGCAGTTCGTTGAAGGTGGTCGTCCCGCGCACCAGATCAATGCCATCGGCGCCAATGAACAACTGATCAAAATCGTAGGAGCGCAGTACCTGCTCGGCGACCTGCCCCTGAAAGGATTCCGAATGCGGATCCCAGGTGCCGCCGGTCATCAGCAGCACGGGCTCGTGTTCAAGCTCGCTCAAGGCATTGGCGACGTGCAGGGAGTTGGTCATCACCACCAGACCCGGCTGCTGGCCGAGTTCAGGAATCATTGCGGCGGTGGTGCTGCCGCTGTCGATGATGATCCGCGCGTGTTCGCGGATGCGCTGAACCGCGGCGCGAGCAATCGCCTGCTTGTATCTGGAGACATTTTGCGCGGTTTCCGCGACCAGTTCCTGAGGCATGGTGATTGCTCCGCCGTAACGGCGCAGCAATAAACCATGACTTTCGAGCGCGGCCAGATCCTTGCGGATCGTAACTTCGGAGGTTTCGAAGCGCTTCGCCAGTTCATCCACACTGACTTCGCCCCGCTCGGTGAGCAAGGCGAGGATGTTGTGGCGGCGCTGGGGCGTATTGCGTTTCGACATGGCGGCTTATGTTTCGATTCGAAAGATAACGTAAGCAATCAAAACCTATCGAAACAATGCCGTCAAGCCGTTGCGAGAAAAATTCAGAAAATGACGCAATTTGTTTGGGAGCGAGCCTGCTCGCGAAGGGGTCTCTCAGGCTAGTTAGTACACCTGATCAAACGCTTTCACGAGCGGGCTACCTGAGAACTGTGGATAACTCAGGATTTTTCGATTTTTACCGGCCGCTTCCAGCCATCGATATTTTTCTGCCGCGCCCGCCCGACAGCCAGCTGCGCCTTATCCACATTTTGCGTAATCGTCGAACCGGCCGCGGTGGTTGCCCCGCTGGAGATATCCACAGGCGCAACCAGCGAATTGTTTGAGCCGATGAACACATCCGCACCCAACACGGTTTTCCACTTGTTGGCGCCATCGTAGTTGCAGGTGATGGTGCCGGCGCCGATGTTGGTGCGCGCACCGATTTCGGCATCGCCCAGATAGGTCAGATGACCCGCCTTCGCGCCCTCGCCCATGTGAGCGTTTTTCAACTCGACGAAGTTACCCACATGCGCGCGAGCTTCAAGCACGGTGCCAGGACGCAGACGCGCGAACGGTCCGGCATCGCTGCCTTCGCCGAGAATCGCACCTTCGATATGGCTGTTGGCTTTGATCACCACGCCTTTGCGCAGGGTGCTGTCCTTGATCACGCAATTCGGGCCAATGACAACATCGTCTTCGATCACCACATTGCCTTCGAGGATCACGTTGATATCGATCAGCACGTCTCGACCGACAGTGACTTCACCACGCACATCAAAACGTGCCGGATCACGCAGGGTCACGCCTTGTGCCATCAAACAACGACCGGCGCGCATCTGGTAATGACGCTCGAGTTCGGACAGTTGCTTGCGATCGTTGGCGCCCTGCACTTCCATCGGGTCATGCGGTTGTTCGGTGGCTACCACCAGACCATCGCTGACCGCCATTTCGATCACGTCGGTCAAGTAGTACTCGCCTTGGGCGTTGTTGTTCGACAGGCGGCTCATCCAATCCGCGAGGCGATTGGCCGGCACGGCGAGAATGCCGGTGTTGCCTTCGGTTATCGCGCGTTGGGCTTCGCTGGCATCTTTGTGTTCAACGATGGCGGCCACCTTGCCGTCGGCATCACGCACGATGCGGCCATAACCGGTCGGGTCGTCGAGTTCGACGGTGAGCAAGCCCATCTGACCAGGCACCACGTGCTTGAGTAAACGCTGCAAGGTTTCGACTTCGATCAACGGCACGTCGCCGTAAAGGATCAACACGGTGTCGGCAGTAATGAACGGCACTGCTTGTGCCGTGGCGTGGCCGGTACCGAGTTGTTTGTCCTGGAGGACGAAATTCAGATCGTCGGCCGCCAGGCGCTCACGCACCACATCGGCGCCGTGACCGATCACCACATGAATACGTTGCGGGTCCAGTTGACGGGCGCTGTGGATAACATGACCCAGCATGGAGTCGCCGGCAATCGGGTGCAGCACCTTCGGCAAGGCAGAACGCATGCGGGTGCCTTGGCCGGCCGCGAGGATAACGATTTCAAGAGACATGACTGGCTACCAATCCTGGGTGGTCAGCGACTGCGACCGGTTTTCGGGAATTCGGAAAAGAAAAAAGGGTAGCCGAGGCTACCCTTTTTTATCAATCGCACAACAAGCGGCTGACGGATTAACCGCCAAACTTCTTGCGGATCTGCTGGACGGTGCGCAGTTGAGCTGCAGCCTCGGCCAGACGTGTGGCAGCGGCGCCGTAATCGAAGTCCGCGCCTTTTTCGTTCAGGGCATTCTCGGCAGCCTTGAGAGCTGCCTGAGCCTGAGCTTCATCCAGGTCGGCGGCACGTTGCACAGTATCGGCAAGCACCTTGACCATGTTCGGCTGAACCTCGAGGAAACCACCGGAGATGTAGAACACCTCGGCTTCCCCGCCTTGCTTGATCAGGCGGATCGGACCCGGCTTGAGATTAGTGATCAGCGGCGCGTGACCCAGAGCGATACCAAGATCACCCAGTGCACCGTGCGCAATCACCATCTCGACCAGGCCGGAAAAGATTTCCCCTTCCGCGCTGACGATATCGCAATGGACTGTCATAGCCATCTGATTGCCTCAACCTAAATTAGCGCCCGTTGCCGGGCGCCGGGATTACAGTTTCTTGGCTTTCTCGATCGCTTCTTCGATGCCGCCAACCATGTAGAACGCTTGTTCTGGCAGGTGGTCGTAGTCACCATTGAGGATGCCTTTGAAGCCAGCAATGGTGTCTTTCAGGGAAACGTATTTACCCGAAGCACCGGTGAAGACTTCAGCCACGAAGAACGGCTGCGACAAGAAGCGCTGGATCTTGCGAGCACGGTTAACCAACTGCTTGTCGGCTTCCGAAAGCTCGTCCATACCCAGGATCGCGATGATGTCCTTCAGCTCTTTGTAACGTTGCAGAACGTACTGAACGCCGCGAGCGGTGTCGTAGTGGTCCTGGCCGATCACGTTCGGGTCCAGCTGGCGCGAAGTCGAATCCAGTGGATCTACCGCCGGGTAGATACCCAGGGAAGCGATGTCACGGGACAGAACGACGGTGGCGTCCAGGTGGGCGAAGGTGGTCGCTGGCGACGGGTCGGTCAAGTCGTCCGCCGGTACGTATACCGCCTGGATCGAAGTGATCGAACCTTCCTTGGTCGAAGTGATACGTTCCTGCAGAACGCCCATCTCTTCAGCCAGGGTCGGCTGGTAACCTACTGCCGAAGGCATACGGCCCAGCAGTGCGGATACTTCAGTACCGGCCAGTGTGTAACGATAGATGTTGTCGACGAACAGCAGAACGTCGTTACCTTCGTCACGGAACTTCTCGGCCATGGTCAGGCCGGTCAGGGCTACGCGCAGACGGTTTCCCGGCGGCTCGTTCATCTGACCGTAAACCAGTGCCACTTTGTCCAGAACGTTGGAGTCCTTCATCTCGTGGTAGAAGTCGTTACCCTCACGAGTACGCTCACCCACACCGGCGAACACGGAATAACCGCTGTGCTCGATGGCGATGTTACGGATCAGTTCCATCATGTTTACGGTTTTGCCTACACCGGCACCACCGAACAGACCGACTTTACCGCCCTTGGCGAACGGGCAAACCAGGTCGATAACCTTGATGCCGGTTTCCAGCAGGTCGTTGCCGCCCGCTTGCTCGGCGAACGAAGGTGCAGGACGGTGAATGCCCCAGCGCTCTTCGGTGTCGATCGGGCCAGCTTCGTCGATCGGGTTGCCGAGGACGTCCATGATCCGGCCCAGGGTCGCTTTACCGACCGGTACGGAAATGGCTGCGCCAGAGTCGCTGACTTCCAGACCGCGCTTCAAGCCCTCGGTGGAACCCATCGCAATGGTACGAACCACGCCGTCGCCCAGCTGCTGCTGAACTTCCAGAGTGGTTGCGGCCGCGCTTTGTACAGTCAGCGCGTTGTAGATGCTCGGTACGCTGTCGCGTGGAAATTCCACGTCGATAACGGCGCCGATGATTTGAACGATACGTCCGCTACTCATAGCTGGATCCTCTGAATATTTGAACCGTTAAACCGCGGCAGCGCCGCCGACGATTTCCGAGATCTCTTGGGTGATCGCAGCCTGACGCGCCTTGTTGTAGATCAGCTGCAAATCGCTGATCAAATCACCGGCGTTGTCGGTAGCGTTCTTCATCGCGATCATCCGCGCAGCCTGTTCAGCCGCGTTGTTCTCGACCACCGCCTGGTAGACCTGCGACTCGACGTAACGGACCATCAAGCCGTCAAGCAGCTCTTTGGCATCCGGTTCGTAGAGATAGTCCCAGTGGTGCTTGAGATCCTGATCCGGCGTGGCCACCAGCGGAATCAACTGCTCCACGGTAGGCTGTTGCGTCATGGTGTTGATGAACTTGTTGGACACCACGGACAGGCGGTCAATACGGCCGTCCAGGTAGGCATCCAGCATCACCTTGACGCTGCCGATCAGATCATTGATCGACGGCTCTTCACCCAGGTGGCTGATAGCTGCAACGACGTTACCGCCGAAGTTGCGGAAAAAGGCCGCACCCTTGCTACCAACGACACACAGATCGATCTCGACGCCGTTTTCGCGGTTTACCGCCATGTCCTTGACCAGGGCCTTGAACAGGTTGGTGTTCAAGCCGCCGCACAGACCACGGTCACTGCTCACGACGACATAACCGACGCGCTTGATTTCGCGGTCGATCATGAACGGGTGGCGGTATTCCGGGTTGGCGTTGGCCAGATGCCCAATTACCTGGCGGATACGCTCCGCATAAGGACGGCTAGCAGCCATGCGCATTTGTGCCTTGCGCATTTTGCTGACCGCCACTTTTTCCATGGCGCTGGTAATCTTTTGCGTGCTTTTGATGCTCGCAATCTTACTGCGAATCTCTTTTGCGCCTGCCATGTAACACCTATCAGGTTAGCAAGCGGGAGCCTCGCGGCTCCCGCTGCGGCTTACCAGGTTTGGGTGGCCTTGAACTTCTCGATACCGGCTTTCATGCCAGCGTCGATTTCGTCATTGAAGTCACCTTTAACGTTGATCTTCGCCATCAAATCGGCGTGATCGCGGTTGAAGAAAGCAATCAGCGCTTGTTCGAAGCTGCCGACCTTGGCGATTTCAATGTCAGTCAGGAACCCACGCTCAGCGGCATACAGCGACAGCGCCATGTCAGCGATCGACATTGGTGCGTATTGCTTCTGCTTCATCAGCTCGGTAACGCGCTGACCATGCTCAAGTTGCTTGCGGGTCGCTTCGTCCAGGTCAGAAGCGAACTGGGCGAATGCCGCCAGTTCACGGTACTGAGCCAGAGCGGTACGGATACCACCGGAGAGCTTCTTGATGATCTTGGTCTGAGCGGCACCACCCACACGGGATACCGAAACACCGGCGTTCACTGCAGGGCGGATGCCCGAGTTGAACATGGCCGATTCCAGGAAGATCTGACCGTCGGTGATGGAAATCACGTTGGTCGGAACGAACGCGGAAACGTCGCCAGCCTGGGTTTCGATGATCGGCAGTGCGGTCAGGGAACCGGTTTTGCCGGTCACTGCGCCGTTGGTGAACTTCTCTACGTATTCTTCCGAAACGCGGGATGCGCGCTCCAGCAGACGGGAGTGGAGATAGAACACGTCGCCTGGGTAAGCTTCACGGCCTGGTGGACGGCGCAGCAGCAGGGAGATCTGGCGGTAAGCCACTGCCTGCTTGGACAGATCGTCATAAACGATCAGCGCGTCTTCACCGCGGTCGCGGAAGAATTCACCCATGGTGCAACCGGAGTACGGTGCCAGGAACTGCAGCGCAGGAGATTCCGAAGCACTGGCAGCCACGATGATCGTGTTGGCCAGGGCGCCGTTTTCTTCCAGCTTGCGAACCACGTTGGCGATGGTCGATTGCTTCTGACCGATCGCTACGTAGACGCAGAAAATGCCGCTGTCTTTCTGGTTGATGATCGCGTCGATCGCCAGAGCGGTTTTACCGATCTGACGGTCACCGATGATCAGCTCACGCTGGCCACGGCCGACCGGGATCATGGCATCGACAGCCTTGTAGCCAGTCTGTACAGGCTGGTCTACCGACTTACGCCAGATCACGCCTGGAGCAACTTTCTCGACCGCGTCGGTCTCGGTGTTGCCCAGTGGACCTTTGCCGTCAACAGGGTTACCCAGCGCATCGACTACGCGGCCCAGCAATTCCTTACCAACAGGAACTTCGAGGATGCGGCCGGTGCACTTGGCGCTCATGCCTTCAGCCAGCGACTGGTAGGAGCCCAATACCACGGCACCTACGGAGTCCTGCTCCAGGTTGAGGGCCATACCGTAGACGCCGCCCGGAAACTCGATCATCTCGCCGTACATGACGTCGGCCAGACCGTGAATCCGCACGATGCCGTCAGATACGCTGACGACAGTGCCTTCGTTACGGGCTTGGGAGGTCACATCGAGCTTGTCGATGCGGCCCTTGATAATTTCACTTATTTCGGAAGGATTGAGTTGCTGCATTGCTCTGCTGCCCCTTCAAACTCAAGATTTCAATGCTTCGGCAAGTTTCGCGATTTTGCCGCGAATCGAGCCATCGATAACCAGGTCGCCGGCGCGGATCACGACACCACCAATCAAGGCAGCGTCCTCCGCAACTTGCAGGCGCACTTCCCGGTTGAGTCGTGCACTGAGAACCTTGGCGAGTTTGTCTTGCTGTTCTTGGTTCAATGCGAAAGCACTGGTCACTTCAACGTCTACCGATTTCTCTTGTTCGGCCTTGTACAGGTCGAACAGAGCGGCGATCTCCGGCAGAAGCAGGAGACGGTCGTTTTCGGCAACGACGTTGATGAAGTTGCGTGCCTTTTCATCAAACTTGTCGCCGCACACGTCAATGAACGTGGCGGCCTTTTCTGCGCTCGTCAGTCGCGGGGCCTTGAGCACGCGCTGCAGGGTGTCGTCTTGCGACACCGCTGCTGCCAGGCCGAGCATGGCTGACCAATTGGCCAGTTGCTGGTGGGCCTGAGCGTGCTCGAAGGCCGCCTTAGCGTAAGGTCGGGCCAACGTGGTCAGTTCTGCCATGATCGCCCTCGCTTAGATTTCAGCAGCCAGTTGGTTAACCAGCTCTGCGTGCGCGTTTTGATCGATTGTGGCACCCAGGATCTTCTCGGCGCCGCCAACAGCCAGCAAGCCCACTTGGGCACGCAGCTTGTCTTTGACGCTGTTCAGTTCCTGTTCGATCTCGGCTTGAGCCTGAACCTTCACACGGTCAGCGTCGATACGGGCTTTTTCAACAGCCTCTTCGACGATCTGGTTACCGCGTTTCTTGGCTTGCTCGATGATTTCAGCTGCCTGAGCTTTCGCTTCGCGCAGTTGCTGACCCGCTTTTTCTTGGGCCAACTCCAGGTCGCGAGCTGCACGGCTGGCAGCGTCCAGACCATCAGCGATCTTCTTTTGACGTTCGTGCAGAGCAGCGATGACCGGCGGCCATACATACTTCATGCAGAACAGTACAAAAATCAGGAACGCAACGGACTGGCCAATCAGGGTCGCATTAATGTTCACGCCAACACCTCGCAGTTACGTTGTCCATCACACCAGATTACTCGGAAGAATCCGGGTAATCAGCCAGCGATCTGACCAACGAACGGGTTCGCAAAGGTGAAGAACAGAGCGATACCAACACCGATCATGGTTACGGCGTCGAGCAGACCGGCAACGATGAACATTTTAACTTGCAGCATTGGAACCATTTCTGGCTGACGCGCTGCGCCTTCCAGGAACTTGCCGCCCAACAGGCCGAAACCAATTGCGGTACCCAGTGCGCCCAGGCCGATCAACAGTGCAACAGCGATAGCGGTTAGACCAACTACAGTTTCCATCTTTCCTCCCGACTTTTACGTCGTATGGTTTAGGTTTTTTAGATTAAAGCGGTAAAACAAATCGTTTCAGGTGCCCTGTGAAGAGCCCCCTCCCATTTGACCGGGAGGGACATCAGACTAGTCGAGACTGGCCTTAATGGTTTTCTTCGTGCGCCATCGACAGGTAGACGATGGTCAGCATCATGAAGATGAACGCCTGCAGCGTGATGATCAGGATGTGGAACACAGCCCACGCCCACTGCAGAACAACGCCCAGGCCGCTCAGCCAGAGCAGGCCGCTGCCGAACATCACAGCGATCAGAATGAACACCAGCTCGCCGGCATACATGTTGCCGAACAGACGCAGAGCCAGAGAGATCGGCTTGGCAATCAGGGTCACGAATTCCAGCAGGAAGTTCACCGGGATCAGCAGGGCCTGAACGAAGATGTTCTTGCTGCCGAACGGGTGCAGGGTCAGTTCGCCGATGAAGCCGCCGATGCCCTTGACCTTGATGCTGTAGAAAATGATCAGCGCGAACACCGAGAACGCCATGCCCAGGGTCGCGTTCGGGTCGGTAGTCGACACGGCGCGGAACGGGATGTGCGCATCACCGGAGATCAGGATGGCCAGTTGAGGAATCCAGTCGACCGGTACAAGGTCGACGGCGTTCATCAGGAACACCCAGACGAAGATGGTCAGTGCCAGCGGTGCGATCACCGGGCTACGACCATGGAAGCTGTCTTTCACGCTGCCATCGACGAATTCGACCAATACTTCAACGAAGTTCTGCAAAGCACCCGGCTGACCCGACGTTGCCTTCTTCGCCGCCATGCGGAAAAGAAGAACGAAGATCAGACCCAGCGCGACCGACCAGCCGAGGGTATCGACGTGGAAAGCCCAGAAGCCCATTTCCTTGGCCTCTGCTGCGGTGTGGGCAAAGCCCCAGCCGCCGTTGGGTAGCTGACCGAAGGTCAGGTTCTGCAAGTGGTGCTGGATATAGCCCGAAGCGGTTGTTTCTGCCATGGTTGCCTCAAACGCCCTAAGGTCTCGAAAGTCTTGTTCTCATCAGCAGGGGAGCGAACCAGCTGACCGACTGCGTCAGCACGAACACGCCGAATACTGCGATCGGCGCCAGTGGCTTCACACCTGCGAACACCAGTGCAAACAGCACTGCCGTCAAAATCAGTTTGCCTGCCTCGCCGGCATAAAAAGACCGGACGATGGACTGGGCTGCTCGGGCGCCGGAAAACCGAAATGCCCTGTGAGCGAAATAAACATTGGGCAGCAAGGCTATCAGGCCTCCGCAAAGTCCCGAGTATCCGGCAACGACTCCATGCCATTGCCAGAGCGCCAACGCGGCAATCAGCAAAACGACAAATTGAGCCATCAGCACCGGAAAAACCGCCAGGCGATGGAACGGCAGGCGGTTTGGCTTGCGGGTTTCCATCACGTTTGCTCTCCAATGGTCGGCTGCCAGAATTCACTAACTTGGCATAATTTGTGCCGACAAAATGCGCGCAGAGTATAGGGGCGGTTCTGCCCCTATTCAACTGTCAGGTAGTGATTTCCGACTGCGCGCTACATGAGGAAATGTTTCAGCGGATGTGTGCGAGCACACCTTGAAGCTCATCGAGCGAGTTGTAACCAATCACCAATTGGCCCTTGCCCTTCTTCCCGTGGCGAATCTGCACCGCAGAGCCTAGGCGCTCGGCCAGCCGCTGTTCGAGGCGAGCGATGTCCGGATCGGGTTTGGCGGCTTCGACAGGCTCGGGTTTGCCACTCAACCACTGGCGAACCAGTGCCTCAGTTTGGCGCACGGTCAGCCCTCGTGCGACAACATGTCGCGCCCCTTCGACCTGCTGATTGTCCGGCAGACCGAGTAATGCACGGGCATGACCCATTTCCAGATCGCCATGAGACAGCATGGTCTTGATGACTTCAGGCAATGCAATAAGTCGCAACAGGTTAGCCACAGTCACGCGAGACTTACCCACAGCCTCGGCCACCTGCTGCTGGGTCAGCTGAAATTCCTGCTGCAGCCGTTGCAAGGCCACGGCCTCTTCGATCGGACTCAAGTCTTCGCGCTGGATGTTCTCGATCAGCGCGATGGCGATTGCGGTTTCATCAGGCACATCGCGGACCATGGCCGGGATGGTTTCCTGGCCAGCCTGTTGACTGGCGCGCCAGCGACGCTCACCGGCGATGATTTCGAAGCGGCCACCACCAATCGGACGCACCACGATCGGTTGCATCACGCCTTGGGCTTTGATCGAAGACGCCAGTTCTTCCAGCGCCTGCGGATCCATGTCCCGGCGCGGCTGGTATTTGCCGCGCTGAAGCAGGTCCAGCGGCAGATGCTGCAATTCCCGGGTATCAGCCTGCGCGGCCTGTTCTTCCAGGGCGCTGACTGTCGGACCGCTCAGCAGTGCATCCAGTCCACGTCCGAGACCTCGTTTCTTGACGGCCATGGGGATTCCTTAAGTTGGCTGGGCAGCGGCGATGCGTGAATTTTTGCGCTGACGGCGTACCATCTCGCCCGCGAGGGCCAGATAGGCCAGCGCGCCGCGCGACTGCTTGTCGTAGGCCAGTGCAGGCATGCCGTAGCTTGGCGCTTCGGCCAGACGGATGTTGCGCGGAATCACCGTGTCGTAAAGCTGCTCGCCGAAGTGTTCCTTGAGCTGCGCCGACACATCGTTCATCAGGCTCAGGCGCGGGTCGTACATGGTCCGCAACAGACCTTCGACTTTCAGGTTCGGATTCAGCAGTTCAGCGATGCGCTTGATGTTATCCACAAGGTCGCTCAAGCCTTCGAGCGCGAAATACTCGCACTGCATGGGGATAATTACCCCGTCGGAGGCGACCAGCGCGTTCAGCGTGAGCATCGACAGCGACGGCGGGCAGTCGATCAAAATGTAATCGTAGTTGTCGCGGATCGGCGCCAGCGCGCTACGCAGACGGCTTTCCTTCATCTGCATTTCGAGCAGCACCACTTCGGCAGCCGTCAGATCGCGGTTGGCCGGCAGCAGTTGATAACCGCCATGCTCGGAAAAATGCATGGCCTGGCTCAGATCGCATTCACCGATCAGCAGGTCGTAGACCGAATTTTCCAGGCCGTGTTTATCCACACCGCTACCCATGGTGGCGTTGCCCTGTGGATCGAGATCGATCAGCAGCACCCGGCGCTTGGTCGCGACCAGCGATGCTGCGAGGTTGATACAGGTGGTGGTCTTGCCCACACCACCCTTCTGGTTCGCTATCGCGAATACCTTAGCCATTCTTGCTTGTGTTCCCAATCATGCCGTGCGGCGCAGTATCAGCAGATGGCGTTGGCCTTGGCAACCGGGTACGGCCAGGGCGTGTTCGCTATCGAGTTTGAAGTCTGCCGGCAATGCTACCAGCTCATCGGCCGGATGAACGCCCTTCATTGCCAGCCACCGTGTATTGGCATCGCCCAGGTGACGAGTCCAGTTACTGAAATTCTCCATGCTGCTGAACGCCCGGGAAATGATCCCGTTAAATGGCTGCGCAGGCTGGAACGCCTCTACACGACTGTGGATAACTTGCAGGTTATCCAGTTTGAGTTCGAGTTTGACCTGTGTCAGGAAGCGGGTTTTCTTGCCGTTGCTGTCCAGGCAGGTCACCTGCGAATCCGGAAACAGGATCGCCAACGGAATCCCCGGCATGCCGCCGCCACTGCCGACGTCGAGCCAGCGGCCGTTTTCGATGAACGACATCACGCTCAGACTATCGAGCAAGTGACGCGAGACCATTTCATCCGGATCGCGCACAGCGGTGAGGTTGTAGGCCTGGTTCCATTTGATCAACAGGGCCAGATAACCCAGCAGCAACTCATGCTGGGCTTGCGTGAGCGCGACACCGAGCGCGCGGGCTCCTGTGGATAACTCTTCGGCGTGCTGCGAAGTGACCTTAGAACTCAAGCGCTTTGCTCCAACTGACGGCCCGCGCCGCGTTTTTTCAAATGAATCATCAACAGCGAAATGGCTGCCGGGGTCACACCCGGGATCCGCGAAGCCTGGCCGAGCGTCTCGGGGCGAGTCGCGCCCAGCTTGCTCTGGATCTCCTTGGAGAGACCGGAAATATTGGTGTAATCGATATCCACAGGCAGTTTGGTGTCTTCGCTGGCGCGCAAACGGGCGATTTCATCCTGCTGACGATCAATGTAACCGGCGTACTTGGTCTTGATTTCGACCTGCTCGGCAACCTGCAGGTCTTCAGCGCCGTTGCCGGTTACCTCGACCAGACCCGCGTAATCGATTTCCGGTCGGCTCAGGAGGTTGAGCAAGTTGTATTCGTGGGTCAGTGGCGTGCCGAATTTCTCGGCAATTGCATCGCCCTGTTGCGTATTGGGTCGCACCCAGGTGCTTTTCAGGCGCTGTTCTTCCAGATCGATGCTTTCGCGCTTCTTGCAGAACGCCGCCCAACGCGTGTCATCGACCAGACCCAGCTCCCGGCCTTTTTCGGTCAGACGCAGGTCGGCGTTGTCCTCGCGCAGGATCAGGCGGTACTCGGCGCGGGAAGTGAACATGCGGTACGGCTCTTGGGTACCGAGGGTGATCAGGTCATCGACCAACACGCCGATGTACGCTTCATCGCGACGCGGGCACCAGGCTTCTTTGCCTTTGGCGCGCAGCGCAGCGTTGGCGCCAGCGAGCAAACCTTGTGCACCGGCTTCTTCGTAACCGGTAGTGCCGTTGATCTGACCGGCAAAGAACAGACCGCCAATCACCTTGGTTTCCAGACTGTACTTCAGGTCGCGAGGATCGAAGTAGTCGTATTCGATCGCATAACCCGGACGCACGATGTGCGCGTTTTCCATGCCGCGGATCGATTGCACGATCTGCAATTGCACATCGAACGGCAAGCTTGTGGATATCCCGTTCGGGTACAGCTCATGGGTGGTCAAACCTTCCGGCTCGATGAACACCTGATGGCTTTCCTTGTCGGCAAAGCGGTGGATCTTGTCTTCGATCGACGGGCAGTAACGCGGGCCGATGCCCTCGATTTCGCCAGCAGCGGAATACATCGGCGAACGATCGAGGTTCGCCGCGATGATTTCGTGGGTGCGGGCATTGGTGTGGGTGATCCAGCAACTGACCTGTCGTGGATGCTGTTCCTTGTTGCCCATGAACGACATCACCGGGATCGGCGTATCGCCTGGCTGCTCGGTCATCACCGAGAAATCCACAGACTTGCCGTCAATACGCGGCGGGGTGCCGGTTTTCAAGCGGCCGACGCGCAGAGGCAGTTCACGCAGACGGTGCGCGAGTGCGATTGACGGTGGATCGCCAGCACGACCGCCGGAAAAATTCTGCAAACCGATGTGGATAAGTCCACCGAGGAACGTACCGGTGGTCAACACCACGGAATCGGCGAAGAAACGCAGACCCATTTGGGTAACAACGCCACGGACTTGCTCCTGCTCAACGATCAGGTCGTCAGCCGCTTGTTGAAATATCCACAGGTTCGGTTGGTTTTCCAGGATTTCGCGGACAGCCGCTTTGTACAGAATTCGGTCGGCCTGCGCACGGGTCGCCCGTACGGCCGGGCCTTTGCGGCTGTTCAACACGCGAAACTGGATACCACCCAAATCGGTAGCCATGGCCATCGCGCCGCCGAGGGCATCGATTTCCTTGACCAGATGGCTTTTGCCAATGCCACCGATGGCCGGGTTGCAACTCATGGCACCGAGGGTTTCCACGTTATGCGTCAGCAACAGGGTTTTTGCCCCCATACGTGCTGACGCCAGTGCTGCCTCGGTACCGGCATGACCGCCGCCGATGACGATCACTTCAAAACGGGAAGGGAAATCCACCACGCACCTCGTGCCTGCTTAATAGGTCATTCAGGAAATAGTTTGAGCTCAGGTTTATGGACCTGGTCGGCAAGTATAGGGACTTCGCCCTTTCTAAAGAACCCTTTGCACAAAATTTAACCAGCTGTGGAGAACTCGCGGTTAAAAGAATAAAAAAGAGAGAAATTTATAAAACCTTTGTTTTTATGTTTATTTTTACTGACCATGATTTCTGTGGATAGATCGCTACAGGCCACCATTTACGTGCTGTACAGAGATTTAAAACCCTGTGCTCATGTGCCAATGAGGGCATTGGATAAGCCTCGTAAGCCTGTGGATGAAAGGGGGTGTTATCCACAGAGGGGTTTATATCCAGTTTTGAAGCCCTGTTATCAACCGATCTCAGGGGTAGTTATTCACAGGGCTTAATCCACAGAAAACGTCCAAACGATGCATACAGAACGCAAAAAAAAGGCGCCACCAAGATAGCGGTGACGCCCATGCAAGCATTGGAGAGGAAATGAAAGGGCTATTGTGAGAGAGCGTAACAGGGGCTAATAATAGGCATTATCATTAACACGCCAATTTCACCCATGTCCCTACTCGCCCATACCACTGCGATCGAGCAAATCTACGAGCAACACCATTCGTGGCTCTACGGCTGGCTCAAGGGCAGATTAAACGACGCCGGCGATGCGGCGGACGTCGCGCATGACACGTTTGTGCGGATTCTGGCAGCCCGCAATGCGGCGCATATCCGCGAGCCGAGGGAGTATCTGGCCACCATCGCGCGCGGCCTGGTGATTGACCGATATAGAAGAAGCGCCATCGAGACTGCCTATCTGCAGGCTCTGGCAACCAGACCTGAGGCCAGCGCAATCAGTGAAGAAGACCGAGCGTTGATCATCGAAACCCTGATGGCTGTGGATAAAGCCTTGGCAGGCCTCGGTGCGCGAACGCAGCGGATCTTCATGCTTTCCCAGATTGAAGGCCTGACTTATCAACAGATTGCCGTGCAACTGCAGGTTTCGCTGACCACGGTGAAAAAGCACATGATTCGCGCCCTGACGGAATGTGCCCTGATCATGGCGCAGCATTGATGGCCATCGCACCCGACCGCCAGGTTTTCGAAGCAGCCGCCAGCTGGTACGTGCAGTTTCAGGCAGAGCCGCCAACGCTTGCCGAAAGGAACGCCTGGCAGCTGTGGATAGATAGCGATCCTGCGCATCTGGCGGCATGGAACCAAGTGGAACAACTGCAGCGCCACCTCGGCACCCTGCCGCAGGACTTGAAACGTCGCGCCCTGAATACCGGACAGCAACGACGCCAGGTGGTGAAGTTATTGCTGCTCGCTGCGGGGACCGGGTTCGTTGGCTGGAATGTTCAGCAACACACTCCCTTGGGGAATGTCTGGGCCGACTATAAAACCGAGTTCGGTCAGCGTCGCAACCTGACATTGGCCGACGGCAGCCAGATTCAGCTCAATACCGACACCGCGATTGATGTGTCTTTCGACGCGACGCAGCGGCTGATTCGCCTGCGCGCGGGCGAGATCCTGATCCAAACCGGCAAGCTTGGCGATCAACGACCGTTTTTTGTCGAAACCCAGGATGGTCGGATACAAGCGCTGGGCACGCGTTTTTCGGTTCACCAGTTACCGGGCGCAACCCGAGTGGGTGTGCTCGAAGATCGGGTCAGCGTTCAGCCCGCTGATGTCTCAGCGGCCGCAAGAATCTTGCAGGCAGGCGAAGGTGCCGATTTCGATCGTCAGCATATCGGACTCATTCAGCCATTTGCCTCATCGCAAGTGGCGTGGAGCAACGGCCAGTTCATCGTCCTCGATGCGCGGTTGGGCGATGTGATCGATGAGCTGCAACGCTATCGTCGCGGTGTTCTGCATTGCGACGCTCGTGCCAGGGATCTGCGCGTGTCCGGTACATTTCGGCTTGATTCCACCGATGCCGTGTTGGCCAATCTACAGGCTTCGTTGCCGATCAACGTGCGTTACTTCACTCGTTACTGGGTCTCGCTCAGCCACCGCGCTTGATCGACACCAGACCTTGGAAAAAATAAATCGACACCGGGGTTATCTTTTTTTGCCCTGAACCGGCCCTACAGGTAATCGCGATTAACGCGGCTCGTTGCCACCTTCAGGGCTTATCCACACATGCGTCTTCCTACGTATCGTCAGCGCTTCTCCTACCACTGTCTTGCTTACAGCCTATTGATGACCAGTGCCGCGTCTTGTCTGGTGATGCCCGTTGGCGCATCCGCGGCGAGCAGCACTCAGCGCTATGCCATTGCTGCTGGCCCATTGGATCAGGCACTGAGCCAGTTCGCCTCCGACGCGAATGTGATCCTCTCGTTCTCGCCGCAACAGACGTTGCGCTTGTCCAGTACCGGGCTGAACGGCAATTTCAGCGTCGAACAGGGTTTCGCCCAACTGCTGCAAGGCTCCGGGTTGCAAGCCGTGCCGCAGGCACCGGACAGCTACATTCTGCAAGCGCTGCCAAATGCTGATTCGCTGGAATTGGCCCCGACCAACATCAACGCTCAGTTGGCCAACCCGATGGACCTGGATTACGCCGCTGACGTCGGCTACAAGGCGCAGAACAGCCGGATCGGTACGAAAACCAGTACGCCGCTGTCGGAAACGCCGCGCTCTGTGTCTGTCGTCACCGCCCAGCGCATGAAAGATCAGAAATCTCAGACACTCACTGAAGTGCTTGGCTACGTACCCGGAATCTTTGCCCCGCCGTTTGCGGCAGGCGACAGTCTGGCGGGAGACCTGTTTTTCATTCGTGGCTTCAACGCCACCGATTACGGCTACGGTCTGCTGCGCGATGGACTGCGCGTACAGGGCAATCGCTATGACACCAGCACTGAGCCCTACGGTCTGGAGCGGGTCGAAGTGTTCCGCGGTCCGTCGTCGCTGTTGTATGGAGAAAACGCCCCCGGTGGTCTGGTCAATCTGGTCAGTAAACGTCCAACCGCTGTGCCTCAGGGCGAAGTCCAACTGGGCTATGGCTCGAACAATCGCCGGCAGATCGGCGTCGACGTGTCGGGGCCGCTCAACGACAGCGGCAACATGCTCGGGCGCGTGGTGATGCTTGGGCGCAAATCCGACACCCAGACCGATCATGTCCCGGATGACCGAATTTACATCGCCCCCTCGCTGACCCTGAATTTCGACGACTTCAATACGCTCACGCTGCTGGCCAACTACCAGAAGGATCACACCAACATGGAACTCGGCCTGCCGGCGGCCGGGACATTGCTGAGCAACCCCAACGGCCGGTTACCCAAAGACACGATGCTCGGCGATCCGGACTGGAATACCTTCGAACGGGAAACCTGGAGTACCGGTTACGAGTTCAGCCATTCCTTCAACGATGACTGGCAGTTCCGCCAGAACTCGCGCTATATGCAGTCGCGTATTACCCGGCATGAAACCTGGCCAGGCAACCTGAACAATGGCGGGTACGGCACGCGATTGAACATGACCGCATACGATCGCTTCAACAAGTCGATGGTCTATTCGCTGGATAACCAGTTGGAAGGCAAATTCCAGGTCGGGGGGCTGGAGAACACCGTGCTGTTCGGCGCCAGCTACGACCGTACCTCGTTCAATCAGGACTGGAACGCCGGCATCGTCGGGCCGATCGATGTGTATAACCCGGTTTATCTGCGCGACCCGACCACGCCGATTGCGGTGCAAAACACCTTGCTCGAGCAACAGATGAAAGGCGTTTATGCACAGATCCAGAGCAAATACGACCGTTGGCTGTTTTTGCTCGGTGGCCGGCAGGACTGGGTCGACAGTGATTTCCGCGACAAGGTGGCCACAGGCAGCAACACCAGTTCCGAGGACAAGAAGTTCACCTATCAGGGCGGGGTGATGTATCAGTTCGACAACGGCATTACGCCGTATGTCAGCTATTCCACCTCGTTCGTGCCGGTACAGCAGATTTCCAACGCCGGCACACCGCTCGATCCGATCACCAGCAGCCAATACGAAGTGGGCCTGAAGTACGAGCCGATCGGCTGGGATACCGCATTCACCGCGTCGGTGTATGACCTGCGCAAAAAAGACGACACCTACTTCGACTCGACGACGTCGGGCTATCGCCAGGTGGGCGAAAGCCGTTCCAAAGGTGTCGAGTTGGAGCTCAACAGCAATCTGACCCAAAACCTCAATGTTACGGCTGCTTACACCTACACCGATGCGCGCATCACCAAAGATGCAGCAACCTCACTGGTCAAAGGTCATCAGATGACAGGCGTGCCGCGCAATCAGGCGTCGGTCTGGGCCAAATACCGCTTCCTTGACGGCGATCTCAAAGGCCTGTACGTGGCGGGCGGCGTGCGTTACTTCGACAGTGCGTTCGCCTACACCTCGCCGTCTCTCTACGGCAAGCTGGATGCCGGCGATGTCACGCTGGTCGATGCAGCGATCGGTTACCAGATCGACAGCCACTGGAGCGTGGACCTCAACGCGAAAAATCTTTTCGCCAAGGACTATGTATCGGGCTGCAACGATGCCGGGCGCTGCTATTGGGGCGAAGACCGCACCATGCTCGGTACAGTGTCTTACAACTGGTAAAACGAAAAAGGCCTGTGGATAAATTGTCCACAGGCCCTTTTTTATTTACCAATGCAGAAGCTGGAAAAGATCCGTCCCAACAAGTCATCGGAGCTGAACGCCCCGGTGATTTCACCCAACGCATGCTGGGCCTGGCGCAAATCCTCGGCGAGCAATTCACCGGCACCCGCCAAGGTCAGCTGGGCGCGGCCGTGTTCCAGTGCTGCGCTGGCATGGCGCAATGCCTCGAGGTGTCGACGTCGTGCACTGAAGCTGCTTTCCGACGTTTGCTCGTAACCCATGCAGGCTTTGAGATGGTCACGCAGCAAATCCAGGCCTTCGCCAGCGGATTTGGCACTCAGACTGATGGTCACATGGCCGTCTTCACTGGTTTCCAGAGCAATTGCTTCGCCGGTCAGATCGGCTTTGTTGCGGATCAGGGTAACTTTCGCCGGATCCGGACGGGTTTCGAGGAACTCTGGCCACAGGGCAAAAGGGTCCAGCGCTTCCGGTGCGGTCGCATCAACCACCAACAGCACGCGATCAGCCTCACCGATCGCCTTCAATGCCCGCTCGACGCCGATTTTTTCCACATGATCATCGGTATCACGCAGACCGGCAGTGTCGACAACGTGCAGCGGCATGCCATCAATGTGGATATGTTCGCGCAGGATATCCCGGGTGGTGCCAGCGATCTCGGTGACGATGGCGGCTTCCCGACCGGCCAGTGCATTCAACAGGCTGGATTTGCCGGCATTGGGTCGACCGGCGATCACGACTGTCATGCCATCACGCAACAGTGCACCTTGTCCGGCCTCGCGCAGTACTGTGGATAGATCGTTGCGCACTTTGTCGAGCATGCTCAACACATGGCCGTCGGCGAGAAAGTCGATTTCCTCTTCCGGAAAATCGATAGCGGCCTCGACATAGATGCGCAGGCCGATCAGTTGCTCAGTCAAGTTATGCACACGCTGAGAAAACGCTCCCTGCAGTGAACGCAGGGCATTACGTGCGGCTTGAGCAGAACTGGCTTCGATCAGATCGGCAATCGCCTCGGCCTGGGCCAGATCGAGCTTGTCGTTGAGAAACGCGCGCTCACTGAATTCCCCTGGACGCGCCAAGCGGCAACCCAGTTCAAGACAACGCTTGAGCAGCATGTCGAGAACGATCGGGCCGCCGTGTCCCTGCAGTTCCAGCACGTCTTCGCCGGTAAATGAGTTCGGCCCCGGGAAATACAGTGCCAGACCTTCGTCCAGCACCTGCTGATCATCACTGAAAAACGGCCCGTAATGGGCAAAACGTGGTTTCAGTTCGCGACCGCTGATGGCTTTCGCCGCCACCCTGGCCAACGGCCCGGAAATACGAACGATGCCCACACCGCCGCGACCTTGTGCGGTGGCGACGGCGGCGATGGTTTCACGCGGTGTGCTCATAAACCGGAATCCAGACAAAAGTGGCAGATAGCAAAACGCCCCACTAGGGGGCGTTTTGAGTGGTGTTATCCACAGTGCAAGTTACGCCTCGGCTTTTTTCGTCGCCGCTTCGATCTTACGCGTGATGTACCACTGTTGTGCAATCGACAGGCAGTTGTTCACAACCCAGTACAGCACCAGACCAGCAGGGAACCACAGGAAGAAGAACGTGAAGATGATTGGCATCATTTTCATCACCTTCGCCTGCATCGGATCCGGAGGTGTAGGGTTCAGCTGCTGCTGGATGAACATGGTCGCGCCCATGATGATCGGCAGAATGAAGAACGGATCCTTGATCGACAGGTCGGTGATCCACAGCATGAACGGCGCTTGACGCATCTCCACGCTTTCCAGCAGAACCCAGTACAGCGAAAGGAAAACCGGCATCTGCACGAGGATTGGCAAGCAGCCGCCCAGCGGATTGATCTTCTCTTTCTTGTACAGCTCCATCATGGCTTGCGACATTTTCTGCCGGTCGTCGCCATGTTGCTCTTTCAGCGCAGCCAGTTTCGGCGCAACGGCACGCATACGCGCCATCGATTTGTAGCTGGCAGCCGACAACGGGAAGAAGATCCCTTTGATCAGCATGGTCAGGAAGATGATCGACCAGCCCCAGTTACCGACAATGGCGTGGATGTGTTGCAGCAGCCAGAAGATTGGCTGGGCAATGAACCACAGAATGCCGTAGTCGACGGTCAGTTCCAGACCAGGGGACAACTCTTTCAACACGGCCTGGCTTTTCGGACCGGCGTACAGCACAGCGCTGGTTTCAACCTTGGCACCTGGTGCAGCGGTCAACGTAGGACCGGTGTAACCGATGATGTAGTTGCCTTTGCTGTCTTTGCGGGTCTGGACGATGTTGTTTTCGCCCTTGGCCGGGATCCACGCAGTCACGAAGTAGTGTTGCAGCCAGGCTACCCAGCCACCGGTGACGGTTTCTTTGAGCTGGGCCTTGTCCATGTCCTTCATGGACACTTTCTTGTACGGCTCCGAACTTGTCCACAGGGCAGCGCCCAGGTAAGTCGCAGTGCCAGTCGCTGTTGTGGACGAAGGATCCGCGCTTGCGTCGCGTTTCAGCTGAGCGAACATTGCGCCATTCCAGGGCTGAGCGCTCTGGTTATCCACAATGTAGGAAACGGCTACGTCATACAGGCCGCGTTTCAGCGTGAAACGCTTGATGTAGTTGACGCCATCCTTGCTGAATTTCAGGTCAACGACGAGTTGATCCTGACCCTCAGCCAGTTGGTAGGTCTTCTTCTCCGAGGAGTAGACCGGACGACCGGCCGGATTTGCGTCCGGGCCATTGGTGCCGATCAGACCGCTTTGCGCCAGATAAACACGTTCGCCGCCGTTATCGAACAGCTGGAACGGCACATCAGGACGATCCTGACGACGCGGATACAGAGGCAAGGTCAGTTGAGCGACGTCGCCACCTTGTGGATCGATTGCGAGATCGAGCACGTCGGTTTTGATCTGGATCAGATCCTTGCTGGCGGCTACCGGTGTTTCGGCAGGTGCGCTGGTATCGCTGGCGGCACGCGGAATATCGTCACTGGCGGCAGCATTGGTGCCAGTGGCGGTGTCCGGCAAACCGGATGTAGTCGTACTGGAAGCAACATTCTGAGTCGGCAGGGCAGCCTGGCCATAGTCCTGGTTCCATTTAAGAACCATAACGTAGGACACGATTGCCAGGGCGACGATCAGGATCGTGCGTTTGATATCCATGATTACTCGGCCATCGAAGAAGAACGGGAGGTAGGGATAGGCGGAACCGGGTCATAACCACCGGGATTCCACGGATGACAGCGACCTAAACGACGAAAGGTCAGCCAGCCACCGCGCAGAAGGCCATGATTTTCAATGGCTTCATACGCGTAGCAGGAACAACTGGGGTAGAAACGACAGTGGCTGGCCATCAAAGGACTAATGGCATAGCGATAAAACTGGATCGGAACGAGGGCCAGTTTACGCATCTGGACTGTCTACCCCTACAGTTTCGGTTTTGACTGCCGGAACCGGCTTGTTACGAGCCAGACGCTTCCAGAGTTTGCCGAAATGCTGAATCAATTCGGGGTTTTCTACATCGCCCAGACCTTTGCGCGCGACGATAACGATGTCCCAGCCGACCAGTGAATCCTGGTGCAGACGGAACGACTCGCGCATCAAACGTTTGAGGCGATTGCGCTCAACGGAGAGCTTGACGCTCTTTTTCCCGATAACCAGCCCGAGACGGGGGTGATCGAGATCGTTGTCGCGTGCAAGGAGCAGGAGATTTTTCCCCGGAACCTTGCCGGTAGGGGAGTCAAAGACTGCCTTGAAATGCCGGGGTGTAAGCAGACGCTTTTCCCGACTGAAGTCCTGACTCACCTCCAGTACCGGATTATCAAACTGCCAGACGCGCACGACCTTTGGCGCGACGACGCGACAGGACTGCGCGGCCGTTCTTGGTAGCCATGCGAGCACGGAAACCGTGGGTACGAGCGCGTTTGATAGTGCTTGGTTGGAAAGTACGTTTCATGTCGTGTTACCTGGTTCGTCCACAACGGGCCGGAATGGCCCCCGTTTTAAGAGACCGGGGATTCTAGAGAAAGCAAGCCTTCAGGTCAATTTCCAACCAGCGTTTCCTTATAAATAGATCTCCCAGACGTTTTTGTCTGAAAGACTGTTCGCCAGATATAAAAATAAAGAAGGGAATTATTTAAAGCTTTTCTGTAAAGCTTGTTAAAGCTAGGCGATGCCTCCTCTGTGGATAAGTGGCAGGGCTCCTTTATTTACCTGGTGTACAGAGAATGACAACTACAGTGGAAAACCGTGTTCAGCCTGTGCTGCGCTGTCGGATAACCTGTGTGTGGAATGGTCGGTTATCCACAGGCGCGTTATCCACCGAGTTCAACCCCCAGTTGTCCAGTGCCCTCAAGGGCGGTTATCCACAGAGCTTATTCACTAACCGTTTGTCGCCTTTTATCGATCCAGACTGCTGACAATTGATGAATGCCGGGCAACCTGCGTGTGGATAAGTGGACGGCTCGCCGCTACAATGGCCGCTTGTTTTTGCCTCACCGGCTTTCAACTTAGGGGATATCCGTGTCAGTGGAACTTTGGCAGCAGTGCGTGGAGCTTTTGCGCGAGGAGCTGCCTGCCCAACAATTCAACACCTGGATCCGTCCACTACAGGTCGAAGCCGAAGGCGACGAGTTGCGCGTCTACGCACCGAACCGTTTCGTGCTGGACTGGGTCAATGAAAAGTACCTGGGCCGGGTCATGGAACTGCTGGATGAGCATGGCAATGGCATGGCGCCAGCGCTGTCCTTGTTAATAGGCAGCAAACGCAGCTCGGCGCCGCGTGCCGCCCCGAATGCACCGCTGGCTGCGGCGCAGGTGTCTCAGGCACAGGCGAATGCAGCGCCTGCCAACGCGCCGGCGCATGCTCCGGCGCCTGCGTCGACCAAGCGTGCAACGCAGAAAACCGAGGAAATCAGTGAAGAGCCGTCTCGCGACAGCTTTGACCCGATGGCCGGTGCTGCGTCGCAACAAGCCCCGGTTCGCGCCGAACAGCGCACCGTGCAGGTCGAAGGTGCGCTCAAGCACACCAGCTATCTGAACCGCACCTTCACCTTTGAAAACTTCGTCGAAGGTAAATCCAACCAGCTCGCCCGTGCGGCGGCGTGGCAGGTCGCGGACAACCCCAAGCATGGCTATAACCCGCTCTTCCTTTATGGTGGCGTCGGTCTGGGTAAAACCCACTTGATGCACGCGGTGGGTAACCATCTATTAAAGAAGAACCCGAATGCCAAGGTCGTTTACCTGCATTCCGAGCGTTTCGTGGCCGATATGGTCAAGGCGCTGCAGTTGAACGCCATCAACGAGTTCAAGCGTTTCTACCGATCGGTGGATGCATTGCTGATCGATGACATTCAGTTCTTCGCCCGCAAAGAGCGCTCGCAGGAAGAATTCTTCCACACCTTCAACGCCCTGCTTGAAGGTGGCCAGCAGGTCATTCTCACCAGTGACCGCTACCCGAAAGAGATCGAAGGGCTTGAAGAGCGTCTCAAGTCGCGTTTCGGCTGGGGCCTGACGGTCGCCGTCGAGCCGCCGGAGCTGGAAACCCGCGTGGCCATCTTGATGAAGAAGGCTGACCAGGCCAAAGTCGAGTTGCCGCATGACGCGGCGTTCTTCATCGCCCAGCGTATTCGCTCCAACGTCCGTGAGCTGGAAGGCGCGCTGAAACGCGTAATCGCCCACTCGCACTTCATGGGCCGCGACATCACCATCGAGCTGATTCGCGAATCGCTGAAAGACCTGCTGGCGTTGCAGGACAAGCTGGTTTCTGTGGATAACATTCAGCGCACGGTCGCCGAGTACTACAAGATCAAGATTTCCGATCTGCTGTCCAAGCGCCGTTCGCGCTCGGTAGCGCGCCCGCGTCAGGTGGCCATGGCGTTGTCCAAGGAACTGACCAACCACAGCTTGCCGGAAATCGGCGATGTGTTTGGCGGCCGCGACCATACGACCGTGTTGCACGCCTGCCGCAAGATCAACGAACTTAAGGAATCCGACGCGGACATCCGCGAGGACTACAAGAACCTGCTGCGTACACTGACCACTTGATGAACACCAGCGCAGCTTATTAAGGCAAGGGACTAGACCATGCATTTCACCATTCAACGCGAAGCCCTGTTGAAACCCCTGCAACTGGTCGCAGGCGTCGTCGAGCGCCGACAGACCTTGCCGGTACTCTCCAACGTGCTGTTGGTTGTCGAGGGCCAGCAACTGTCGCTGACCGGTACCGACCTTGAGGTCGAGCTGGTCGGTCGTGTGCAACTTGAGGAGCCGGCCGAAACAGGTTCCATCACCGTGCCTGCGCGCAAGCTGATGGACATCTGCAAAAGCCTGCCCAACGATGCGCTGATCGACATCAAGGTCGACGAGCAGAAACTGGTGGTCAAGGCCGGCCGTAGCCGTTTCACCCTGTCGACCCTGCCAGCCAACGATTTCCCGACCGTTGAAGAAGGTCCGGGCTCGCTGACCTGCAGCCTTGAACAAAGCAAACTGCGTCGTCTGATCGAACGCACCAGCTTCGCCATGGCCCAGCAGGACGTGCGCTACTACCTCAACGGCATGCTGCTGGAAGTTTCTGCTGGCATCATCCGCGCGGTGGCAACCGACGGTCACCGTCTGGCCATGTGCTCGATGCAGGCCGATATCGGTCAGCCGGATCGTCATCAGGTGATCGTCCCGCGCAAAGGTATCCTTGAACTGGCACGGCTGCTCACCGAGCCGGACGGCAATGTCAGCATTGTTCTCGGTCAGCACCATATCCGCGCAACCACCGGCGAATTCACCTTCACTTCGAAACTGGTCGACGGTAAATTCCCGGATTACGAGCGCGTGCTGCCCAAGGGTGGCGACAAGCTGGTGCTGGGCGATCGCCAGGCCCTGCGTGAAGCATTCAGCCGTACCGCGATTCTGTCCAACGAGAAGTACCGCGGCATCCGTCTGCAACTGGCCAGCGGGCAGTTGAAGATCCAGGCCAACAACCCGGAACAGGAAGAAGCGGAAGAAGAAGTGGGCGTTGAATACAACGGCGGCGCGCTGGAAATCGGCTTCAACGTCAGCTACCTGCTTGACGTATTGGGCGTGATGACCACCGAGCAGGTTCGCCTGATCCTGTCCGACTCCAACAGCAGTGCGCTGGTGCAAGAGTCCGACAATGACGACTCGGCTTACGTTGTCATGCCGATGCGTCTGTAATCAGCTAACTCTGAATGTCGTTAAGTCGTGTTTCGGTCACCGCGGTGCGCAATCTGCACCCGGTGACCTTCTCCCCCTCTCCCCGCATCAATATTCTTTACGGCGCCAACGGCAGCGGCAAAACCAGTGTTCTGGAAGCCATTCATCTGCTCGGGCTTGCCCGTTCGTTTCGTAGCACGCGCTTGTTGCCGGTCATCCAGTACGAGCAACTCGCCTGTACGGTATTCGGTCAGGTTGAATTGGCCGAGGGCGGACACAGTGCGCTGGGGATTTCTCGTGATCGCCAAGGCGAGTTCCAGATTCGTATCGATGGGCAGAACGCCCGTAGCGCTGCGCAACTGGCGGAAATCCTGCCGCTGCAGTTGATCAACCCCGACAGCTTCCGCCTGCTCGAAGGCGCACCGAAGATTCGCCGGCAGTTTCTCGACTGGGGCGTGTTCCACGTCGAGCCGCGGTTCATGGCGACGTGGCAGCGTTTGCAGAAGGCCTTGCGCCAGAGAAACTCCTGGCTGCGGCATGGTACACTTGACGCCGTTTCGCAAGCGGTTTGGGACAGGGAACTGTGCCAGGCCAGCGCTGAGATCGATGAATACCGCCGCGCTTATATCACAGCCTTGAAACCGGTCTTCGAACAGACCTTGAGCGAACTGGTTGAGCTCGAGGGTTTGACGCTCAGCTATTACCGAGGCTGGGATAAAGACCGGGAGTTGAGCGCCGTCCTTGCCGGTTCCGTGCAACGGGACCAGCAGATGGGGCATACCCAGGCCGGACCGCAACGGGCTGATTTGCGTCTTAGATTGGGCGCACACAATGCCGCGGACATATTGTCTCGGGGTCAGCAGAAGTTGGTGGTCTGCGCACTGCGGATTGCCCAAGGGCACCTGGTCAGCCAGGCCCGCCGCGGTCAGTGTATTTATCTGGTGGATGACTTGCCGTCCGAGCTGGACGAGAGCCATCGCCGCGCGCTGTGCCGCTTGCTGGAAGACTTACGCTGCCAGGTGTTCATCACCTGTGTAGATCACGAATTATTGAGGGAAGGCTGGCAGACGGAAACGCCAGTCGCTTTGTTCCACGTGGAACAGGGCCGTATCACCCAGACCCACGACCATCGGGAGTGAAGGCATTGAGCGAAGAAAATACGTACGACTCATCGAGCATTAAAGTGCTGAAAGGCCTGGATGCCGTGCGCAAACGTCCCGGTATGTACATTGGTGACACCGACGATGGCAGCGGTCTGCACCACATGGTGTTCGAGGTGGTCGACAACTCGATCGACGAAGCCCTCGCCGGCCATTGCGACGACATCAGCATCATCATTCACCCGGATGAATCCATCACCGTAAAAGACAACGGTCGTGGCATCCCGGTAGACGTGCATAAAGAGGAAGGCGTTTCCGCCGCCGAGGTCATCATGACCGTCCTCCACGCTGGTGGTAAATTCGACGATAACTCCTACAAGGTATCCGGCGGTTTGCACGGTGTAGGTGTGTCGGTAGTAAACGCACTGTCCGAGGAGCTGGTCCTGACCGTTCGCCGCAGCGGCAAGATCTGGGAACAGACCTACGTCCACGGCGTACCTCAGGCTCCGATGGCTATCGTTGGCGACAGCGAAACCACCGGCACCCAGATCCACTTCAAGGCTTCCAGCGAAACCTTCAAGAACATTCACTTCAGCTGGGACATTCTCGCCAAGCGGATTCGTGAACTGTCCTTCCTCAACTCCGGTGTCGGCATCGTCCTCAAGGATGAGCGCAGCGGCAAGGAAGAGCTTTTCAAATACGAAGGCGGCCTGCGCGCGTTCGTTGAATACCTGAACACCAACAAGACCGCGGTCAATCAGGTGTTCCACTTCAATATCCAGCGCGAAGACGGCATCGGCGTGGAAGTTGCGCTGCAGTGGAACGACAGC
Organism: Pseudomonas granadensis; assembly: GCF_900105485.1. Classification (GTDB taxonomy): domain Bacteria; phylum Pseudomonadota; class Gammaproteobacteria; order Pseudomonadales; family Pseudomonadaceae; genus Aquipseudomonas; species Aquipseudomonas granadensis. The sequence goes on from NZ_LT629778.1 coordinate 5,608,814, forward strand.
TTCAACGAGAACCTGTTGTGCTTCACCAACAACATTCCGCAACGCGATGGCGGTACTCACCTGGTGGGCTTCCGTTCGGCGCTGACGCGTAACCTGAACAACTACATCGAACAGGAAGGCCTGGCGAAGAAACACAAAGTCGCCACCACTGGCGATGATGCCCGTGAGGGCCTGACTGCGATCATCTCGGTGAAAGTACCGGATCCGAAGTTCAGCTCGCAGACCAAAGACAAGCTGGTGTCTTCCGAAGTGAAGACCGCCGTCGAGCAGGAGATGGGCAAGTACTTCTCCGATTTCCTTCTGGAAAACCCGAACGAAGCCAAACTGGTCGTCGGCAAGATGATCGACGCTGCCCGTGCCCGTGAAGCGGCACGCAAGGCTCGTGAAATGACTCGCCGTAAAGGCGCACTGGACATTGCCGGCCTGCCGGGCAAACTCGCTGACTGCCAAGAGAAAGACCCGGCGCTGTCCGAACTGTACCTGGTGGAAGGTGACTCCGCGGGCGGCTCTGCCAAGCAGGGACGTAACCGCAAGACCCAGGCGATCCTGCCGTTGAAGGGCAAGATCCTCAACGTCGAAAAAGCACGCTTCGACAAGATGATCTCGTCCCAGGAAGTGGGCACGCTGATCACCGCGCTGGGCTGCGGCATCGGCCGCGACGAGTACAATATCGACAAGTTGCGTTATCACAACATCATCATCATGACCGATGCTGACGTCGACGGTTCGCACATCCGTACCCTGCTGCTGACCTTCTTCTTCCGTCAGTTGCCGGAACTGATCGAGCGCGGCTACATCTACATCGCCCAGCCACCGCTGTACAAGGTCAAGAAAGGCAAGCAAGAGCAATACATCAAAGACGACGACGCCATGGAAGAGTACATGACGCAGTCGGCCCTGGAAGATGCGAGCCTGCACCTGAACGAAGACGCACCGGGCATTTCCGGCGAAGCGCTCGAGCGTCTGGTGAATGACTTCCGCATGGTGATGAAGACCCTCAAGCGTCTGTCGCGCTTGTACCCACAGGAACTGACCGAGCACTTCATCTACCTGCCTGCGGTGAGCCTGGAGACGTTGGGTGACCATGCAGCGATGCAAGATTGGCTGGCTCAGTACGAAGTTCGTCTGCGCACCAATGAGAAGTCCGGCCTGGTCTACAAGGCCAGTCTGCGCGAAGACCGCGAACGTGGTGTCTGGCTGCCAGAGGTTGAACTGATCTCCCACGGCCTGTCGAACTACGTCACGTTCAACCGCGACTTCTTCGGCAGCAACGACTATAAGACCGTCGTAACCCTCGGCGCTCAGCTGAGCACCCTGCTTGACGAGGGCGCGTACATCCAGCGCGGCGAACGCAAGAAAGCCGTCACCGAGTTCAAGGAAGCCCTCGACTGGCTGATGGCCGAAAGCACCAAGCGCCACACCATCCAGCGATACAAAGGGCTGGGCGAAATGAACCCGGATCAGCTGTGGGAAACCACTATGGACCCAAGCGTGCGCCGCATGCTGAAAGTCACTATCGAAGACGCTATCGGCGCAGACCAGATCTTCAACACCCTGATGGGTGATGCGGTTGAACCTCGCCGAGACTTCATCGAGAGCAATGCGCTGGCGGTTTCGAACCTGGATTTCTAATCCAGGTTGTCGTCAACGAAAAAGGCCAACGCATTGCGTTGGCCTTTTTATTTCCCGTGCCTGGTGATTCTGCTCGCCCCGGTTCACTCGACAACAGATGCGACACTCTCCAACCGATATCCGTACCCATAAATCGTCAACAACTGCCAACCCCGATCTGCCGTCAGCCCAAGCTTGTTGCGCAGCCGATAGATATGCGTGTCCAGCGGTCTTGACGATGCAATCTCCTCATGCGGCCAGAAACGCTCATACAGATAGTCGCGCGACAGCGGCCGCCCCAGATTGCTGAACAGGCACCGGGCGAGCCGGTACTCGCGCTCGGTCATGACGATAGGCTTCCCCTCACGCGTGACAGTCAATTCGGCATCATCAAACGTCAGGTCATTGAAGCTCAGCACTTCGTTGGCAGCCGCGCGTTGCTGGCTATGTCGGCGCAGTACCGCAGCGACTCGCGCCTTCAGTTCATTGGGTCGAAACGGCTTGCTCACATAATCATCGGCGCCCGCGTTCAACGCCTGGACGATATCGCTCTCACCGTCGCGGCTGGTCAGCATGATCGCCGCCGGTGGCGCCTCCATGTGTTCGCGGGTCCAGCGCAGCAGCGCCAGGCCGGTGAGGTCGGGCAATTGCCAGTCGAGGATCAGCAGGTCGAAGGTTTCCCGACGCAGTTGGCGCAACAGGTCTTCACCGCGCTCGAAGCTGTGCAGCGCCCAAGGTTGTTCGCCAGCCTCGGCCATCTGTTGCAGGGTTTGCTCGACCCTGCGCAGTTCGGCGGGTTCGTCATCCAGTATCGCAACACGCATACGCAGGGTTCCTTGTCGCTTGGGCAGTTGGGGCAACTGTAGTCGCTTGGCCTGTGCGATGAAAGTAAGCGGCCCTCGTCGGTCGACGTCCGCTATGATTCTTCGGATCTACGTCCCAGACCAGTGGCCCATGAAACCATTCACCCTGCCCTATTCCCATGAACAATAATCGTCGACTCGAAAGCCGAGTGCCCAGTCAGGTGCAACGACTGTTTCGCCAGTTGGTGCGCGAATGGCTGTGGATAAGCCTGGTGCTGTTACCGCTGACTGCGGTGCTGTCCTATCGCGCGCAGACCAGTTTGCAGGGTATCTCGCCGACGACGGGGGCGTCGTTATCGGTTGGGCTGGTGGCCGCCGTTCTCAGTCTATTGTTATGGCGTCCACGCTGGGCGCTGTGGATTTCCCTGATGGGCATGGCCTGCGCACTGTTGATCAGTGCCGGTCTGGCGCAGGCGCAACACTGGTGGTCGCCGACGCCGGCGGTGCTGGGCATGTTGTTCGGTTATCTGATCTGGAACTGGCGTCGCCTGAGTGTGGTGCTGACCTATTTCGGTTGGGAACTGGCGCGCCTGGACAGCGAGCCAAAGGTGTTTCCGGAGCGTCGGCGTTCACAGTTCACCGGTGCCGATCGCTTGCAGGGCCAGATCATGGCGCTGGAACAAGCCATGAGCCGCACCCGCGATACGCGCAGATTCATTGCCGATGGCTTGGAATACCTGCCCGTCGCCACGCTGATCAGCGACCCCAAGGGCCAGATTCTGTTGGGCAACCGCAAAGCACGCGAACTCTTCGATAACGATCTGGTGGGCAACGATGTGCTCGATCAGCTAGCCAGCCTGGGCTATCCGGAATTATCCCCAACGCCACGCCCGCCTTTGTCAGCTATGCCGCTGCTGGAATTTCGCGACCACAAGGAGCGCAGCCTGCGTCTGGACCGTGCGGCATTGCTCACCGCCGATGGCGATACACCCATCGGTTGGCTGCTCAGCCTCACCGACCTCAGCGCCGAACGCGCTGCCGAAGAACAACGCGGTGTGTTGCTGCGCTTCTTGTCCCACGATTTGCGCGCGCCCCACTCGGCCATCCTTGCGCTGCTGGATGTACATCGCCATCAGGCTGGCGCTGATTCGCCTTTGTTTGACCAGATCGAACGTCAGGTCCGCCGTGCACTGGACCTGACGGACGGATTTGTCCTGTTGGCACGGGCGGAGTCCGAGGCCTACCAGTTTCAGCCAAGCCTGTTCGCAATGCTGGTGCTGGATGTGCTCGATCAAGCGCTGCCCATCGCTCAGCAAAAACGTATCGAACTGCGGCATGCCATGGATGAGCAAACTCAGGAGCGCCTTGTCATGGCCGACCAGGGCTTGCTGACCCGCGCATTGTTCAATCTGTTGGAAAACGCAATCAAATACAGCCCGGCTGGCTCTACGGTTCAGTTGCGGGTGAGCTGTCACGAGCAGTGGCTGCGTTGCGAACTGATCGATCAGGGCAAGGGTATCGCCGAGCAGGAGTTGCCGGAGCTGTTTAGCCAATACCGGCGCTTTTCCTCAGCGCAGGGCATTGACGGCATAGGGCTGGGCCTGTCAATGGTCAAAGCGGTGATCGATCATCACGGTGGCAGCATTGAATGTCGCAGCGAGGTCGACCGAGGCACGACGTTCATGCTGCAGCTACCGTTGATTGCCGAATGAACAGACACAAAAAAAACCGGCTATATCAGCCGATTTTTTTTACATCGAAAAATAAACTTATGCACGGTTTGCCAGATTACAGGGTCTTCAAAAAACCAGTTTTAAATCAATCGGTTGCATCGAATTCGATGGCAATTTAGAACAATCCGTACACAGGTTATCCACAAAATGTCAGGCAGGCACTTGCTCATTGGCAACCGGCGCTTGCGGCGCTGGTGGCAGCGAGCCCATTTCCTGCTGCGTCTTTTCATTCCAGGCCTGGACCCGGTCGTTCAGCTCGGCAATCGCGCGGGGACCAGTGCCCTCAGCGTACATAGGCTCACCGATAACCACGGTAATGACGCCAGACTTTTTGCCCCAACCGACTTTCGGCCAGAATTTGCCGGCATTGTGTGCAATCGGTAGCACCGGAAGCGCCGCATTTACCGCCAACGCACTGCCGCTGCGGGAGAATTTGCCGATGGTGCCGAAAGGTACCCGAGTGCCTTCCGGGAAGATCAGCACCCAGACATTGTCCTTGAGCAGCTCATCGCCCTTGGCCGCGACTTGCTTGAGGGCGGCTTTAGGGTTGTCGCGATCGATCGCGATCGGTCGCAGCATGGCCATGGCCCAGCCGAAAAACGGCACGTACAGCAATTCGCGCTTGAGCACCTGGCTCAAGGGCGAGAAATAGGCGGAGAGAAAGAACGTCTCCCAGGTGCTCTGGTGGTTCGATTGAATCACGCAGGGCCGGTCAGGCACGTTTTCCGCGCCTTTGATTTCGTAGCGGATACCGAGGAAGACCTTGGTCAACCACAAGGCGCAACGGCACCAGAACACATTGATGAAACGATAGCGCGCCTTGAACGACAGAAACGGCGCGATAAAAAAACTCAAGCTGCACCACAGCAGGGAGGTGGTGCCCAGCAGCAGGTAAAAGAGAAAAATCCTGATGGCCCGCAGTATCGACATAGTGACGTTTACCGTTACGGGACAATGCCCGTCTGTTCAAGCGCACCCCCGATCAATCCCTGGTCAGGAATTCAGAAGTACTCTAGTTGTGGATAAGTTCTGCGGCAATCGCCGCCAGATCGTCGAAAATCAAAGTGCCCACCGGCAGGGTTTTGCCCTGAGTCTTTGCGCCTTTCCCGGTCTTCACCAAAACTGGCTGTGAATCGACGGCTTTGGCGGCCTCCAGGTCACCAAGGCTGTCGCCGACGAACCAGACGTTGGTCAACGACACCTGGTAATGCGCGGCGATGGTTTTCAGCATGCCCGGTTTCGGTTTGCGGCAATCGCAACCTTCGTCCGGTCCATGCGGGCAATACACGATCAGCCCGACTTCACCGCCCTGCTCCGCCACCAACTCGCGCAAACGCGCGTGCATGGCGTCGAGGGTGGCGAGGTCGTAATAGCCGCGAGCAATGCCCGACTGGTTGGTGGCCACTGCCACCGTCCAGCCGGCCTTGCTCAACTGCGCAATCGCTTCGATCGAACCGGGGATCGGAATCCACTCTTGCACCGATTTGATGTAAGCGTCGGAGTCGTAATTGATCACCCCGTCCCGATCGAGAATCAGCAGTTTCAACAGCAAGCCCTCAACCCAGCAGCGAAATGTCGGCAACGCCGAGGAACAGGCCGCGTAGACGCGCGAGGAGCGCGTAACGGTTGGCCCGCACATTGGCGTCGTCGGCATTGACCATCACGGCGTCGAAGAACGCATCCACCGGCTCACGCAATGCTGCAAGGCGTGCCAGCGTTTCGTTGTACTGACGCGCCGCGGCCATTGGCTGCACCGCCTGATCCGCTTGCTGGATCGCCGAGTACAGCGAGAACTCGTTGGCGTTGTCGAAGTACTTGGCTTGCACCTCGGTCGGCACCGAGCCTTCGACTTTGCTCAACAGGTTCGACACACGCTTGTTGACGGCCGCCAGTGCTGCGGCTTCCGGCAGTTTGCGGAACGCCTGCACCGCTTGCACACGCTGGTCGAAGTCCAGCGCCGAACCCGGTTTCAAGGCACGAACCGACAGATAGGTGGCAACATCAACGCCTTCGTCTTCATAACGCGCACGCAGGCGGTCGAAGATGAATTCCAGTACCGATTCGTTGAGGCCGGCCGCTTTGACCTTGGCGCCGAACGCGTTCACCGCGAAAGCGACGGCGTCGTTCAGGTCCAGGTCCAGTTGTTTCTCGATCAGGATACGCAGCACGCCGAGTGCCGCACGGCGCAGGGCGTACGGGTCTTTGCTGCCGGTTGGCAGCATGCCGATACCGAAGATGCCGACCAGGGTGTCGAGCTTGTCGGCGATCGCCACCGCTGCACCGGTCAATGTCGCCGGCAATTCAGCCCCGGCACCGCGTGGCATGTACTGCTCGTTCAATGCCAGCGCGACGTCTTGCGGCTCGCCGTCATTGAGTGCGTAGTAGTAACCGGCGACACCTTGCATCTCCGGGAACTCGCCGACCATTTCGGTGGCCAGGTCGCACTTCGACAGCAGGCCGGCACGGGCCGCCCACGAAGCGTTGCCGCCAATGCGCGCGGCGATGTACGCCGCCAGTTTCGAGACGCGCTCGGCCTTGTCGTAGACGCTGCCGAGTTTTTCCTGGAACACCACATTCTGCAGGCGCAGGTTGAAATCTTCGAGCTTCTGCTTCTTGTCCTGCTTGAAGAAGAATTCGGCGTCGGTCAGGCGTGGGCGAACCACTTTTTCGTTACCGGCGATGATCTGCTGCGGGTCTTTGCTCTCAATATTGGCCACGGTGATGAAGCGTGGCAGCAACTTGCCGTCGGCATCCAGCAGGCAGAAGTATTTCTGGTTGTCCTGCATGGTGGTGATCAGCGCTTCCTGCGGCACGTCGAGGAAACGCTCCTCGAACGAGCACACCAGCGGCACCGGCCATTCGACCAGCGCGGTCACTTCGTCGAGCAGCGCTGGCGGAACGATTGCCGTGCCTTCCTGACGGGTAGCCAGCTCTTCGGTGCGCTTGCTGATGATCTCGCGACGCTCGTTGGCATCGGCCAGCACGTAGGCGGCACGCAGGTCAGCGAGGTAGCTCGATGGCGAACTGATGCGCACGCTTTGCGGGTGATGGAAACGGTGGCCACGGGAGTCACGGCCTGCCTTCTGCGCAAGGATCGTGCAATCGATGACCTGGTCACCGAGCAGCATCACCAGCCATTGGGTCGGACGGACGAACTCTTCCTTGCGCGCACCCCAACGCATGCGTTTCGGGATCGGCAGGTCGTTCAGCGAATCTTCGACGATGGTCGGCAGCAGGCTCGCGGTCGGTTTGCCGGCGATGTTCTGGCTGTAACGCAGTTTTGGGCCGCTCTGATCGATTTCGCTCAGCTCGACGCCGCATTTTTTGGCAAAGCCCAGAGCGGCCTGAGTTGGATTGCCGTCAGCGTCGAACGCCGCCTGACGTGGCGGGCCGTCGAGGTTGATGCTGCGATCCGGCTGCTGAGTGGCCAGCGCGGTGATCAGCACAGCCAGACGCCGTGGTGCGGCATACACGGTTTTGCTTTCGTAGCTCAGGCCGGCGGCTTGCAGGCCCTTGTCGATACCGGCGAGAAACGCCTCAGCCAGGGTATTCAGGGCTTTGGGTGGCAGTTCTTCGGTGCCCAGTTCGACCAGAAAATCTTGCGCACTCATTGTGCAGCCTCCAGCTTGGCCAGTACTTCGTCACGCAGGTCCGGGGTCGCCATCGGGAAGCCCAGCTTGGCGCGCGCCAGCAGGTAGGCTTGCGCAACGGAACGCGCCAGGGTGCGCACGCGCAGAATGTATTGCTGACGCGCGGTCACCGAGATCGCCCGGCGCGCATCCAGCAGGTTGAAAGTGTGCGAGGCCTTCAGGACCATTTCGTAGCTCGGCAACGGCAGCGGCTGGTCGAGCTCGATCAGGCGCTTGGCTTCGCTTTCATAGAAGTCGAACAGCTCGAACAGTTTTTCGACGTTGGCGTGTTCGAAGTTGTAGGTGGACTGCTCCACCTCGTTCTGGTGGAACACGTCGCCGTAGGTGACTTTGCCGAACGGGCCGTCAGCCCAGACCAGGTCGTAGACCGAATCCACGCCTTGCAGGTACATCGCCAGACGCTCGAGACCGTAGGTGATCTCGCCGGTTACCGGGTAGCACTCGATGCCGCCCGCCTGCTGGAAATAAGTGAACTGAGTGACTTCCATGCCGTTGAGCCAGACTTCCCAGCCCAGACCCCAGGCGCCGAGGGTCGGCGATTCCCAGTTGTCTTCGACGAAGCGGATGTCGTGGACCAGCGGGTCGAGGCCGACATGCTTGAGCGAGCCCAGATACAGTTCCTGGAAGTTGTCCGGGTTCGGCTTGAGGACGACCTGGAACTGGTAGTAGTGCTGCAGACGGTTCGGGTTTTCGCCGTAGCGGCCGTCAGTCGGACGGCGGCTTGGCTGCACGTATGCGGCGTTCCAGGTTTCCGGGCCGATGGCGCGCAGGAAGGTCGCGGTGTGGAAAGTGCCGGCGCCTACTTCCATATCGTAGGGCTGAAGTACCACACAACCTTGCTCGGCCCAGTATTGCTGGAGCGCGAGGATCAAGTCTTGGAAGGTACGCACGGCTGGCGTAGGCTGGCTCACGAAATTCACCTGTTTCTTGGGCTGCGATTTAAAGAGCGGGAGTATACCCGATTCGTTGCTGCGCACGCCCCCTGGAGCCTTATGCCACGCTGCTTTTGGTGTACCGAAGATCCGCTGTACATGGCTTATCACGATCAGGAGTGGGGCACGCCGCTACGCGATGCGCAGGGTTTGTTCGAGTTGCTTTTGCTCGAAGGGTTCCAGGCCGGGCTGTCGTGGATCACCGTGTTGCGCAAGCGCGAGCGTTATCGCCAGGTGCTGTTCGGCTTCGACGTGCAGCGTGTCGCGCAGATGAGCGACGCCGAAATCGACGAACTGATGCTCGATCCGGGGATCATCCGCAATCGTCTCAAGCTCAATGCCGCGCGGCGTAACGCGCAGGCCTGGCTGGCGCTGGAAGACCCGGTGGCGTTGCTCTGGTCGTTCGTTGGCGGTCAGCCGATCATCAATCATTTCAAGGATCGCAGCGAAGTCCCGGCGATCACCCCCGAAGCGCTGGCAATGAGCAAGGCCCTGAAAAAGGCCGGGTTCACCTTCGTCGGCCCGACTATTTGCTACGCGTTGATGCAGGCCTCGGGCATGGTCATGGACCACACTCAGGACTGCGACCGCTACGCGGTGTTGGTCAACGCCGGTTAGAATGCCCGCCTCGCGCACAGCACAAAGATCAGGAGTGACCTGTGGAAAAGTTTAAAGGCGCCTTGCTGGTAGGCGCTCTGCGGCTGTTTGCCCTGCTGCCATGGCGGGCCGTGCAGGCCGTGGGTTCGGCGATCGGCTGGATCATGTGGAAAACCCCCAACCGTTCCCGCGACGTGGTGCGGATCAACCTCGCCAAATGTTTTCCAGAGATGGATCCGGTTGAACGCGAGCGTCTGGTCGGTCAGAGCCTGAAGGACATCGGCAAGTCGCTGACCGAAAGTGCCTGCGCGTGGATCTGGCCGGCTCAGCGCTCCATCGATCTGGTCCGTGAAGTCGAAGGCCTCGACGTATTGAAAGAGGCGCTGGCCTCGGGCAAAGGCGTGGTCGGTATCACCAGCCACCTGGGTAACTGGGAAGTGCTCAACCACTTCTATTGCAGCCAGTGCAAACCGATCATTTTCTACCGCCCGCCCAAGCTCAAGGCGGTGGATGAACTGCTGCGCAAACAGCGCGTGCAGCTGGGCAACAAAGTGGCCGCATCGACCAAGGAAGGCATCCTCAGCGTCATCAAGGAAGTGCGCAAAGGTGGTGCAGTGGGCATTCCGGCCGACCCGGAACCGGCCGAATCCGCCGGGATCTTCGTGCCGTTCTTCGCCACCCAGGCGCTGACCAGCAAGTTCGTGCCGAACATGCTCGCCGGTGGCAAAGCAGTCGGCGTGTTCCTGCATGCCCTGCGTCTGACCGACGGTTCCGGCTACAAGGTGATCCTCGAAGCCGCGCCCGAGGCCATGTACAGCACCGATACCGCGGAGTCCTGCGCGGCGATGAGCAAAGTGGTCGAACGCTACGTTGCGGCGTATCCAAGCCAGTACATGTGGAGCATGAAGCGCTTCAAAAAGCGTCCACCGGGTGAAGCACGCTGGTACTGAGTTATCGACGAAATTGGCATGATCTGTGGATAACCAATCGCTGAAGTTATCCACAATCGTTCATTCAAGGGCGCAGCAGATGTCCGACCAGCGCAAATCGTTTCGTATCAAGATCACCCACGACAGCCTGGGCGAATGCCTCGGGCAGACGCGCAATCTGTCGCCCACCGGCGTTTACGTGCAGCATCCGCGTCTGGCGTCGTTGCCCGAAGGGGCGGTGGTGTATGGTCAGGTGCAGGACTTACCCACAGGTGCGCCGCGGGTGCGTATGGAAGTGGTCACGGTGGATGCTGAAGGCATCGGCTTGCGCTATTTGTAAGATTTACCGGGTTTGACGCTCGAGCTTCTTCAGAAACACCGACATTTCCTTTTCGGCCTGCTTGTCGCCATAGGCGCTGGCCGCTTCCAGCCCCTGTTCCCAGGCTTGCCGCGCGGCAGCAGAATCACCCAGCGCCAATCGGGCCTTGCCCAATAATTTCCATGCCGCCGAATATTTCGGATCGAACGCCACGCAGCGCTGAAAATGCTCGGCGGCCTTGGTATTTTCGCCCATATCCAGATAACCCTTGCCCAGGCCAAAGCGCAGCAGAGCGTTATCCACACCCTTGGCGAGCATTTTTTCCAGGGATTCAAGCATCAGTGGATTCCTTTTCAGAGACTGTCAGCTATTGATGGGTGGACGCTAGATCGCCATCGCTAGCAGGCTAGCTCCCACAGTTGGAATGCGTTTCACCTGTGGGAGCTAGCCTGCTAGCGATGGCGCCAGTCTGATCAGCCGATAATCCGGATCAGAAGAAGCTCAACCCCACATGAAACAGCTTCTCCACATCGCGAATATGCTTTTTATCCACAAGGAACAGAATCACATGGTCGCCCGCTTCGATCACCGTGTCGTCGTGAGCGATGATCACCTGTTCGTTGCGGATCACCGCGCCGATGGTGGTGCCCGGTGGCAGGCCGATTTTCTCGATCGGTTTGCCGATGACCTTGCTCGACTTGGCATCGCCGTGGGCGATGGCCTCGATGGCTTCCGCCGCGCCGCGGCGCAATGAGTGCACGCTGACGATATCGCCACGGCGCACGTGCGCCAGCAAGGTACCGATGGTCGCCAGTTGCGGGCTGATAGCGATGTCGATGTCGCCGCCCTGGATCAGGTCGACGTAAGCCGGATTGTTGATGATCGTCATGACCTTCTTCGCCCCGAGCCGTTTGGCCAGCAGCGAAGACATGATGTTGGCTTCGTCATCGTTGGTCAGGGCGAGGAAGATGTCGGCATCGGCGATGTTCTCTTCCAGCAGCAGGTCGCGGTCCGAAGCGCTGCCCTGCAGCACCACGGTGCTGTCGAGCGTGTCGGAGAGATAACGGCAACGCGCCGGGCTCATCTCGATGATCTTCACCTGATAACGGCTTTCGATGGCTTCGGCCAGGCGCTCGCCGATCTGCCCGCCACCGGCGATGACGATGCGTTTGTAGGTTTCGTCGAGGCGGCGCATTTCGCTCATCACCGCGCGAATATCCTCACGGGCGGCGATAAAGAACACTTCGTCGTCGGCCTCGATCACCGTGTCGCCCTGCGGCAGGATCGGCCGGTCACGGCGGAAAATCGCGGCGACGCGGGTTTCGACGTTCGGCATGTGCTCGCGTAGCTGGCGCAGTTGTTGGCCGACCAGTGGCCCGCCGTAATAGGCGCGCACCGCCACCAGTTGCGCCGCGCCTTCGGCGAAGTCGATCACCTGCAAAGCGCCGGGATGCTGGATCAGGCGCTTGATGTAGTTGGTCACCACCTGCTCGGGGCTGATCAGCACGTCGACTGGAATTGCCTCGTTCTGGAACAGCTGTTCTTCGCGATTGAGATACGACGCTTCACGCACCCGGGCGATTTTCGTCGGGGTGTGGAACAGCGTGTGGGCGACCTGGCAGGCGACCATGTTGGTCTCGTCACTGTTCGTCACCGCGACCAGCATGTCAGCGTCGTCGGCGCCGGCCTGACGCAGTACCGAGGGCAGCGAGCCACGGCCTTGCACGGTACGGATGTCGAGGCGATCGCCGAGGTCGCGCAGACGCTCGCCGTCGGTGTCCACCACGGTGATGTCGTTGGCCTCGCTGGCCAGGTGTTCTGCCAGCGAACCGCCGACCTGTCCTGCACCGAGGATGATGATTTTCATCCAGTCACTCCGTTGATTCCGTTTAGCCGCGCGCGGCAGCGATCTTGATCAGCTTGGCGTAGTAGAACCCGTCATGCCCGCCTTGCTGGGCCAGCAGTTGGCGACCATGGGGCTGTTTGATGCCGGCCGCAGTGGCCAGATCCAGCTCCCGGGCTCCGGGCGTGCGCTCGAGAAACGCAGCAATCACTTCAGTATTTTCGGTCGGCAGCGTCGAGCAGGTGGCGTAGAGCAGGATGCCGCCGATGTCGAGGGTTTGCCACATCGCGTCGAGCAGCTCGCCTTGCAGTTGCGCGAGGGCGGCGATGTCGTCGCGTTGCCGCGTCAGCTTGATGTCCGGATGACGGCGGATCACCCCGGTGGCCGAGCACGGTGCGTCGAGCAGAATGCGCTGGAACGGTTTGCCATCCCACCATTTCGCCGTGTCGCGGCCATCGGCGGCGATCAGCTCAGCGCCGAGGCCGAGGCGTTCAAGGTTTTCCTTCACCCGCACCAGACGCTTGGCTTCCAGATCCACCGCCACCACGCCGGCCAGCGCCGGTTCGGCTTCGAGAATATGGCAAGTCTTGCCGCCGGGCGCGCAGCAGGCGTCGAGCACGCGTTGGCCCGGCGCCAGATCGAGCAGGTCGGCGGCCAGTTGCGCGGCTTCGTCCTGCACGCTGATCCAGCCCTCGGCGAAACCCGGCAGGGTGCGTACATCAGCAGCGGCTTCGAGGATGATGCCGTCGCGGCTGTATACGCAGAGCGTTGCGGCAATCCCGGCCTCAGTCAGCAGGCCAAGATAGGCATCGCGGCTGTGATGACGGCGGTTGACCCGCAGGATCATCGGCGGATGTGCGTTGTTTGCCGCGCAAATCGCTTCCCATTGCTCAGGCCAGAACGCCTTGAGGGATTTTTGCAGCCAGCGCGGGTGAGCTGTGCGCACCACCGGGTCGCGCTCCAGTTCGGCGAAAATCGTTTCGCTTTCGCGCTGAGCATTGCGCAGCACGGCGTTAAGCAGGCCTTTGGCCCAGGGCTTTTTCAGCTTGTCGGCGCAACCTACAGTCTCGCCGATGGCGGCATGGGCTGGCACGCGGGTGTAAAGCAGTTGGTAGAGGCCGACCAGCAGCAACGCCTCGACATCGGCATCGGCGGCCTTGAACGGTTTCTGCAAAAGCTTCTCGGCCAATGCCGACAGGCGTGGCTGCCAGCGCGCAGTGCCGAAGGCCAGATCCTGAGTGAAACCGCGATCGCGATCCTCGACCTTGTCCAGTTGCGTGGGCAGCGAACTGTTCAGCGAAGCCTTGCCGCTGAGCACGGCGGCAAGTGCCTTGGCGGCGGCCAGACGCGGGTTCATTGAACGTCCACCGCAGCACCGAGTACGGTGCCGACGGCGAATTTCTCGCGACGACTGTTGAACAGGTCACTGAAATTCAGCGCCTTGCCGCCGGGCAGCTGCAGGCGGGTCAGGCAAAGGGCCTGTTCGCCGCAGGCAACGACCAGACCGTCCTTGCTGGCGCTGAGGATTTCACCCGGCGCGCCTTTGCCTTCGGCGAGATTCGCCGCCAGCACTTTCAGCGCTTCACCGTTGAGGGTGCTGTGGGTGATCGGCCATGGATTGAAGGCACGCACCAGACGTTCCAGTTCAACCGCCGGACGGCTCCAGTCGAGGCGTGCCTCATCCTTGTTCAGCTTGTGGGCATAGGTGGCGAGTTCGTCGTTCTGTACTTCGCCTTCCAGGGTGCCGGCAGCGAGACCGGCAATTGTCTGGATCACAGCGGGCGGGCCCATTTCGGCGAGGCGGTCATGCAAGGTGCCGCCGGTGTCTTCGGCGCTGATCGGCGTGACGACCTTGAGCAGCATCGGCCCGGTGTCGAGCCCGGCCTCCATGCGCATCACCGTCACGCCGCTTTCTGCATCACCGTGTTCCACGGCACGTTGAATCGGCGCCGCACCGCGCCAGCGTGGCAGCAGCGAGGCGTGGCTGTTGATGCAGCCCAGACGCGGAATATCCAGCACCGCTTGCGGCAGGATCAGGCCGTAAGCGACCACCACCATCAGGTCCGGCTTCAGCGCAGCCAGTTCAGCCTGAGCATCGGCATTGCGCAAGGTCGGCGGCTGCAACACCTGGATATGGTTTTCCAGGGCGAGCTGTTTGACCGGGCTCGGCATCAGTTTCTGCCCGCGACCGGCCGGACGATCCGGCTGGGTGTACACCGCAACGATCTCGTACGGGCTGTTCAGCAAGGCCTTGAGGTGTTCGGCGGCGAATTCCGGGGTGCCGGCAAAAACGATGCGCAATGGCTCAGTCATGAAGGGCGTCTCATAAAATGAAAAAAGGCTTGCCGCAGCAAGCCTTTGAAGAGGGGCATCAAGCGTTCTGGCGGTGCAGCTTTTCCAGCTTCTTCTTGATCCGGTCGCGTTTGAGCGTGGACAGGTAGTCGACGAACAATTTGCCGTTGAGGTGGTCGCATTCGTGCTGGATGCACACCGCAAGCAGGCCTTCGGCGATCAGCTCATAGGGCTTGCCGTCGCGGTCCAGCGCCTTGATCCTGACCTTTTGCGGGCGATCGACGTTTTCGTAGAAACCGGGTACCGAGAGGCAGCCTTCCTGGTACTGGTCCATGTCCTCGGTCAACGGTTCGAACTCGGGGTTGATGAATACCCGCGGCTCGGTCCGGTCTTCGGAGAGGTCCATCACCACGATGCGTTTGTGCACGTTGACCTGGGTCGCGGCAAGGCCGATGCCCGGCGCTTCATACATTGTTTCAAACATGTCATCGACCAACTGACGCACTTCGTCGTCCACTACAGCCACAGGCTTGGCGATAGTGCGCAGACGCGGGTCCGGGAATTCGAGGATGTTTAAAATGGCCATAGGCTTTGATTGCTGCACACGTTGAGTAAAGTCGGGTCGATGGCCTGGCAGGTCCGAAGATGCAGGCTACCGTTGTGAAGCGTAGCTTGTGCAGTTTGCCCAAGCGAGCCACGGGGGCTCTGACGGTTCACGCGAACGCATATGATAAAGGGATTCACGGCATGAGGAAAACACTACTCGCCCTGCTGCTCCTGGCTTCGGCCGGCGCTGCGCAAGGGCAAGTGCAACTCAGGGATGGTTTTCCACAGCAATACACGGTGGTTTCAGGGGATACGCTCTGGGACATTTCCGGCAAATACCTGCGCGAGCCCTGGCAATGGCCGCAACTGTGGCGGGCCAACCCGCAGATCGATAACCCCAACCTGATCTATCCCGGCGACACGCTGACGCTCAGCTACGTCAACGGCCAGCCACAACTGAGCGTCAACCGCGGCGAGTCGCGCGGCACCATCAAGCTCTCGCCACGCATTCGTACCAGCCCGGTGGCCGAGGCGATTCCGAGCATTCCGCTGAAGTCCATCAACAGTTTTCTATTGAGCAACCGCATCGTCGACAAGGCCGAAGATTTCGACAAGGCACCGTACATCGTCGCCGGCGATGCCGAGCGCGTGCTCAGTGGCACCGGTGACCGCATCTTCGCCCGCGGCCATTTCGACCCGGAACAACCGGTGTACGGCATCTTCCGTCAAGGCAAGGTCTATACCGATCCGCAGACGAAAGAGTTTCTCGGGATCAACGCCGACGACATCGGCGGCGGTGAAATTGTCGCCACAGAAGGCGACGTCGCCACCCTCGCGCTGCAACGTACCACCCAGGAAGTGCGCCTCGGCGACCGCTTGTTCAGCGGCGAAGAACGTTCGATCAACTCGACTTTCATGCCCAGCGCCCCCGCCCGCGATATCAACGGGGTGATCATCGACGTACCGCGCGGCGTGACGCAGATCGGCGCGATGGACGTGGTTACGTTGAACAAGGGCAAACGCGACGGCCTCGCCGAGGGCAACGTGCTGGTGGTGATGAAAACCGGCGAAACCGTGCGCGACCGCATCACCGGCCAGCCGCTGAAAATTCCCGACGAACGCGCTGGGTTGCTGATGGTATTCCGCACCTACGACAAACTCAGCTACGGCCTGGTACTCAACGCATCGCGCTCGCTGGCGGTGCTCGACAAGGTGCGTAATCCGTAAGCTTGCTCAACAAGTTACCAACAGAGTTATCCACAGCTTGCACCAAAAGGTTCGGGCCTTATATCGATCAAGGATGATCCATGATGTCTCCTGTCTGTACACCGGTTTCCCCAGCGGAACTGGAAGCACGCTTGCGCCTGCACCGCTTGCCGGATATCGGCCCCAAGCGCTTCGCCAAATTGCTCGAAGCCTTCGGCTCGGCCTCCAAAGCCATCAGTGCGCCGGCCAGCGCCTGGCGTTCGCTGGGTTTGCCGGCGGCGTGCGCCGAGGCGCGGCGTTGCCCCACGGTTCGCGACGGCGCCAGCCATGCAATGCGCTGGCTAGAGCGGCCGGGCCAGCATTTACTGATGTGGGACCAGGCCGATTATCCGGCGCTGCTGGCGCAGATCCCCGATCCGCCGCCGTTGTTGTTCGTTGCCGGCAATGCGCAGATTCTGGAAAAACCGCAACTGGCGATGGTCGGAAGTCGCCGCGCTTCCCGTCCGGGCATGGACACCGCCGCAGCGTTTTCCCGCAGCCTCGCCGGGGCCGGTTTTGTCATCACCAGCGGGCTGGCACTGGGCATCGATGCGGCTGCACATCAGGCGGCGCTGGACGTTGGCGGGCTGACCGTCGGGGTACTCGGGACCGGCCTGGAAAATTTTTATCCACAGCGCAATCAGCGGCTGGCCGAGGCGATGATGGCGTCCGGCAGCGCCGTGCTTTCCGAGTTTCCGCTGGACGCCGGGCCGACCCCGAGCAACTTTCCGCGGCGCAACCGGATCATCAGCGGTCTGTCGCTGGGCGTGCTGGTGGTCGAAGCCAGCGTCGCCAGTGGCTCGCTGATCACCGCTCGCCTGGCGGCGGAACAGGGGCGCGAGGTTTATGCGATTCCGGGCTCGATTCACCATCCGGGTGCTCGCGGCTGTCATCAGCTGATCCGCGATGGCGCGGTGTTGGTCGAAACCATCGAACATATCCTCGAGGCCCTGCGGGGCTGGCAGCATGTGTCGCCGTCCACAGATTCAGCGAACGCCGACCATCCTTTGCTGGCCCTCCTCCACGCCGCCCCGCACACCAGCGAAGCGCTGGCCGACAGCAGCGGCTGGGCCTTGCCCAAAGTACTGGCGGCGCTGACCGAACTGGAAATGGACGGCCGTGCGGTGTGCGAAAACGGTCGTTGGCTGGCCAGGACACGCTAGGTTTTACCAACAAGATCGGTAAACTGCGCGAAACCTGATTGCGGAGATTTTTTCATGGTCAACAGTTGGCGTGTGCAACAAGCCGCGCGAGAGATTCGCGCCGGGGCGGTGATTGCCTATCCAACCGAAGCCGTCTGGGGGCTGGGCTGCGACCCGTGGAACGAAGAGGCGGTCGACCGGCTGCTGGCGATCAAGAATCGCTCGGTGGTCAAGGGGCTGATTCTGGTCGCCGACAACATTCGCCAGTTCGACTTCCTCTTCGAAGATTTCCCGCAGGAATGGATCGACCGCATGGCCAGCACCTGGCCGGGGCCGAACACCTGGCTGGTGCCGCACCAGGGCTTGCTGCCCGAATGGGTGACGGGCATCCACGACACCGTGGCGCTGCGGGTCAGTGATCATCCGCAAGTGCGCGACCTGTGTTCACTGGTCGGACCGCTGATTTCCACGTCGGCCAACCCGCAGGGTCGCCCGGCCGCACGCACGCGGTTACGGGTCGAGCAGTATTTCCGTGGGCAGATCGACCTGGTGCTCGGCGGGCAACTGGGTGGACGCAAGAACCCCAGCGTGATCCGCGACCTGGCGAGCGGCAAGGTCATTCGTCCCGACTGATCCGCCTCCAAGCATCAAAAATGTACGTACTCCTCGGCGTGATGACGAGGAGTACTACGCATGCCTGCGATTTGTCCTGCAACGGGGCTGCTCATCGTGTCGGAAAAGTCGCCAACTACCCGGATTCATTGATTTTTCCCACCTGATTATCAGACTGCCTGGCGTGGCGGAATCGCCAAAAGCAACCATCCTTTCCCTGCACTCGAAACACTTCGATAAGTAAAGGACGCGGAGAAAGAATGGACACTACGGATTTGCAACTCACGGATTACCTGCAAACGCTTCAGGCGACGTTAAAGAGTCATCACGAAGGTTGCCGTATCGTGACGCTCGAAGCAGGATCGGATACTCAGGATTTCGATCGGTTCATCGATCGGCAATTTCGGCTGCGGCTGCAGCATTACATGCTGTCCTCACGTGCGCGGCTGCTCGAAACGCAACTGGCGATCAAGTCGCGCAGTACGCACTTTCTGCTGTACCGGCACGATCAACTGCTGGCGGTATTGCGTGCCACTCCGGCACCGTTCGAATGGGCGTTGCTGGCGCAACAACATGTGTCGCCCACGGTGGCGCTGTCACGGCATGTCGAATTCAGCCGTTTGATCTCGTACACGACCCATCAACTGCCCATCGCGGTCAACGGTCTGTTGGCCGCCGCTGCCGAGTGGGCGATCAGGAATGGCTACCAGGGCGTCACCGCACTGTGCCGGTCGCAACAGCTGCGTTTTTACCAACGCTTCGGCCTGATGCCGATCGCTTCCAATGCCTTGCACATCGACCATCGCGCACGCGGCGATTACTGGGTGTTGTCAGCCGAGTGGCGGCAGATCCTCGCGGCGGTGCAACAGCCGGATCAGGCTATGGTCAGCCATGTAGTGCAGAAGCCGATGGCGTGTCATCCGCCAGGTTTCTGAAGAGGTTCGCACGTCTCGCCAGCCATGGCGCCAAGCCCTGGCTGGCGAGACGCCGATGGGTTTGTCAGGGCAGCAGGACGGTGGAGCCGGTGGTGCGCCGCGCCGACAGTTCGGTTTGCGCTTTCGCCGCCTCGGCCAGTGGATAACGCTGGCTGACGTCCACCTTCAGTTTGCCGCTGCTGATCATCTCGAACAGCTCGTCGGCCATGCGCTGCAGGTTTTCGGCGTTGTTGGCGTAGGTCGCCAGGGTCGGCCGGGTGACATACAGCGAGCCTTTGGCAGAAAGAATGCCCAGGTTCACCTCGTCCACCGCGCCGGAAGCGTTGCCGAAACTGACGACCAGGCCCCGTGGCGCAGCGCTGTCGAGGGACGTTAGCCATGTGTCCTTGCCGACACCGTCATAGACCACCGGGACTTTTTTGCCGTCGGTCAATTCCAGCACGCGCTGGGCAACGTTCTCGTGGCTGTAATCGATCGTTGCCCAGGCGCCATTGGCTTTGGCCAGTTCGGCTTTTTCTTTGGAGCTGACCGTACCGATCAGCTTCACGCCAAGCGCTTTGGCCCACTGGCAGGCCAGCGAGCCGACGCCACCGGCCGCAGCGTGAAACAGAATGGTTTCGCCACCCTTGAGTTCATAGGTCTGGCGCAGCAGATACTGCACGGTCAAGCCTTTGAGCATGACGCCGGCAGCCGTTTCGAAGCTGATGTCCTCTGGCAGGTGCACCAGATTGTCCTGGGGCAGCACGTGCAACTCGCTGTAGGCGCCGAGCGGGCCGGTGCCGTAGGCCACGCGATCGCCGACCTTGAAGCGGGTGACGTCGCTGCCCACTGCATCAACGATGCCCGCACCTTCAGCGCCCAGTCCGGACGGCAACGCCGGCGGCGGATACAGGCCGCTGCGGAAATAGGTGTCGATGAAGTTCAGGCCGATGGCCTTGTTCGCCACCCGTACCTGATTCGGGCCGGGTGCGGCGGGTTCGTAATCTACATATTCGAGCACTTCGGGACCGCCGTGGGCGCGGAACTGGATACGCTTTGCCATCTGCCTGCTCTCCTTGGGGCTTTTTGTAAGCCTCCTATCCAACTCCCATGCTTGATCTTCGTCAACTGCGGCGGGCCATTGTGCGATGGTATGCTACGCGCCCATTTGCGCCGCCCCGCCTGCCGGGGGCGCCGCCCGATTCAAGGTGAAGCCATGACGACCCGCACCGACGCCGTAAAGGCCTATCTGCTCGACCTGCAAGACCGCATCTGCGCCGCTCTGGAAACCGAAGACGGTGGCACGCGCTTCGTCGAAGACGCCTGGACCCGGCCCGCCGGCGGTGGCGGTCGTACCCGGGTGCTGGAGAACGGCGCGCTGGTCGAAAAGGGCGGGGTCAATTTTTCCCATGTCTTTGGCAGCGGTTTGCCACCCTCGGCCAGTGCTCACCGGCCGGAACTGGCCGGCCGCGGTTTTGAAGCCCTCGGCGTATCGCTGGTGATCCACCCGCACAACCCGCACGTACCGACCTCCCACGCCAACGTGCGGTTTTTTATCGCCGAGAAAGAAGGCGAAGAGCCGGTCTGGTGGTTCGGCGGCGGTTTTGACCTGACCCCGTATTACGGCAACGAAGCAGATTGCATTCATTGGCATCGCGTTGCCGAACAGGCGTGTGCGCCGTTCGGTGCTGACGTGTACCCGCGTTACAAGGCCTGGTGTGACACCTACTTTCATATCAAGCATCGTCATGAGCCGCGCGGCATTGGCGGGCTGTTTTTCGATGACCTGAACGAATGGGACTTCGACACCAGCTTCGCCTTCATGCGCGCAATCGGCGACGCCTATATCGAGGCGTATCTGCCGATCGTGCAGCGCCGTAAAAATGATCCGTTCACCGCCCAGCAGCGTGAGTTCCAGGAATTCCGTCGTGGCCGCTACGTTGAGTTCAATCTGGTGTACGACCGCGGCACGCTGTTCGGTCTGCAATCGGGTGGGCGTACCGAATCGATTCTGATGTCCCTGCCGCCGCAAGTGCGCTGGGCTTACGACTGGAAGGCCGAGCCTGGCAGCGAAGAAGCGCGCTTGACCGAGTACTTCCTGCAAGACCGCGACTGGCTCGCCGAAGCCTGAGGACCTCTGATGGATCGTTACGTCGTTTTCGGCAACCCGATCGGCCACAGCAAGTCGCCGATGATTCACCAACTGTTCGCGCAGCAGACCGGCGAGCAGCTTGAATACCGCACCTTGCTGGCCCCACTCGATGACTTTGTTGGCTGCGCCATGGCGTTTTTTCAAGAAGGCCGCGGCGCCAACATCACTGTGCCATTCAAGGAAGACGCCTATCGCCTGGCCGATAGCCTGACCGCCCGAGCGCAACGCGCAGGCGCGGTGAATACCTTGAGCAAACGGGCCGATGGCTCGCTGCTCGGCGACAACACCGATGGTGCCGGGCTGGTGCGCGATCTGACGGTGAATGCCGGCTTCAGCCTGGCGGGCAAACGTATCTTGCTGCTGGGTGCCGGTGGCGCAGTGCGCGGTGCGCTGGAGCCGCTGCTGGCGGAGAAACCGGCGTCGCTGATCATTGCCAATCGCAGCGTGGACAAGGCCGAGCTGCTGGCCGAATCGTTTGGCGATCTGGGCCCGGTGTCGGCCAGCGGTTTCGACTGGTTGCGCGAGTCGGTCGACGTGATCATCAACGCCACCTCCGCCAGCCTCACTGGCGACGTGCCGCCGATTGCCGCGAGCCTCATCGAACCGGGCAAGACCCTGTGCTACGACATGATGTACGGCAAGGAGCCGACCGCGTTCTGCCGTTGGGCCAGTGAACATGGCGCCGCGCTGTCGATGGATGGTCTGGGGATGCTGGCTGAGCAGGCCGCTGAGGCGTTTTACCTGTGGCGCGGTGTGCGTCCGGAGACGGCGCCGGTGCTGGCTGAGTTGCGCCGCCAGTTGGCACAATGACCTCTGTCGGAGTGAGCCTGCTCGCGATAGCGATTTTTCAGACACCCATGTATTGACTGATACCCCGCTATCGCGAGCAGGCTCACTCCTGCAAGGGGACGCGGTGTTTGTCTGATCAGTCTTCAAAGCGGATCGGGCATTTCTCCGGCCCTTCAAGCTTCCTCAATTCCTCCACCACCTGCGGCCGCGCCCCACGCAAGGTCAGGCTGCGGTTCTGCCGCAACAGGCGGCGCGCCTCCTGATGCAGCATTTCCACCCCCGAATAGTCGATGAAGTTGATCTGCTGCGCTTCGATCACTACCCGTTTGCCGTGCATGCGTTGCAGGCGCACTTGCAGGTAATGGCTGGCGCCGAAAAAAATCGACCCGCCCACCCGCAGCACATCGTCTTCGCCGTCGCGCCAGTGTTGCACCCGTGGTTGCGAGGTGCGCTTGAGGTAGAAGAACAGCGAGGCCAGCACACCGGCATAAATGGCGGTCTGCAATTCCAGCAGCAACGTGGCCAGGCAGGTCAGGGCCATAACGACGAACTCGGCGCGGCTGACCCGCAGCAATGCCCGAATGGCGCGATGGTCAATCAGGCCCCAGGCAATCAGCAGAATGCTCCCGGCCATCGCCGGGATCGGAATGTGCGCGATCAGCCCGGCGCCAAAGATCGCGAATAATGCCACCCACAGTGCCGAAAACACCCCGGCCAGCGGCGAGCAGGCGCCCGCCTCATAACTCAGGCCTGAGCGGGTAAACGAGCCGGCGGACAGCGAGCCAGAAAAAAACGCGCCGACGATATTCGACAAGCCCTGTGCACGGACTTCCTGGTTGGCATCGAGCAACTGTTGCGACCGCGCGGAAATCGAGCGCGCGATCGACAGGCTGGTGACCAGGCCAAGCATGCCGACTGCCACGGCGCTGGGTAGCAGACGCAAAATCAGATCGAGGTCCAGTGGCAAGGCACTGAACGGCGGCAAACGACCGACGAAGGCGCTGACCAGATGCACATGGCCGAACATCGCCGGCCACAGCCAGACCAGCACACTGGCCATTACGAGGGTGATCAGCAGCGTCGGCCAGCGCGGCAGCCAGCGTTTGAGCACGATGCCGACCAGCACCGTGGCCACGCCCAGTACCAGCGAAGGTTTATCCACAGCCCGCAGATGCTCAAGCAGATCCATCAGGCTTGCCAGCGCTGTGGTATTGGCGGGCAATTCCAGCCCCAGCAGGTTCGGCAACTGGCCGATAGCAATCACTACCGCCGCGCCGAGGGTGAAACCCAGCACGACTGAATGCGAAACGAAATTCACCAGCGCGCCGAAGCGCAACAGACCGAGCAGCCACTGGAAGATTCCGGCGAGCAAGGTCAGCAGCAGGATCAGCGTGATGTAGTCCTGCGATGCCGGCACGGCCAATGGGCTGACGCTGGCAAACAGCACAATTGAAATCGCTGCAGTCGGGCCGCAGATCAAATGCCAGGACGAACCCCACAGACAGGCAATCAGCACCGGGACAATTGCCGCATACAAACCGTACTCGGGCGGCAGGCCGGCGATCAGCGCGTAGGCAATTGACTGGGGCAACGCCAGAATCGCCCCGCTGAGCCCGACGATCAGATCCCGTCCGACGCTGGCGCGGGTTTGCCGTGGCAGCCAGGTGAGGAAAGGGAAGAGAGAGTAGCGGCTGGGGAAGGCCATGGGTCCTCGCGGTTGGGGTTTTGTTCAAGGGTAACAGGGTGTCAGGTAGAAGAAGCCCTCACCCTAGCCCTCTCCCGGAGGGAGAGGGGACTGGTCGCGGTGAATGATGGATGTACGCCGCCCTGAAATATCCAGTCGAACTCAGGTTTTGAATGGCATAAGGATCGGCTCCCTTTCCCCTCGCCCCCTTGGGGGAGATGGCTGGGCGGGCGGCGTTCCGATGAGGGGTAAATCTCAAGTCGAGCACAATTTCGCCAACCCCGCGATCGTCAAAGCTTCGCCTTCACCGCCGCCAACGCATCCTTGCCATCTGCGGTTTTCACCCCGTCCAGCCACTTGTCGAGCACCGCCGGGTTGGCCTTGATCCACGCCTTCGCCGCCTCGGCATTGCTGATCTTCTTGTTCACCACCTCGGCCATGATGCTGTTTTCCATGTCTTGAGTGAACGCCAGGTTGGTCAGCAACTTGCCCACGTTCGGGCAGGCTTCGGCGTAACCTTTGCGTGTCAGCGTGTAAACACTGCCGGTGCTTCCAAAGTACTTTTCGCCGCCCTTCAGGTAATGCATTTTCAGTTGCACGTTCATCGGGTGCGGGGTCCAGCCGAGGAAGGTGACGAATTTCTGCTTCTTCACCGCGCGCGAGACTTCCGCGAGCATCGCCTGTTCGCTGGACTCGATCAGCTTCCACTGGCCCATGTCGAAATCATTCTTCTTGATGATTTCCTGCAGCGAAATATTCGCTGGCGCACCGGAGCCGATGCCGTAGATCTTGCGATCGAACTTGTCGGCGTGTTTGTTCAGGTCGGCAAAATCATGCACACCGGCATCCCACACGTAATCCGGCACGGCGAGGGTGAACTCGGTGCCTTCGAGGTTCTTCGCCAGTTGCGTGACATCACCGGTGGCGACGAACTTGTCGTAGAAGCCCTGCTGAGCCGGCATCCAGTTGCCCATGAACACATCGACCTGGCCGTCCTTCAGACCGCCGAAGGTGATCGGCACGGCGAGGGTGTCGACCTTGGCCTTGTAACCCATGCCGTCGAGCAGAAACCCGGTGATGGCGTTGGTCGCTGCGATGTCGCTCCAGCCCGGATCGGCCATTTTCACCGTGTCGCAGCTCTGCTCGGCAAACGCCGAGGCGCTGCTCAATGCGATCAGGCCAACCGTCACAACTGTGGATAACTTGCCCATGAACTTCCCCTTACATTATTGGTTTTGGCAGGGTTGTGGATAACGTGCTTTGCGTTCCAGATCATCAAGGTCGATGTGGTTGCGCATGTACTGCTGACTGGCGTCCACCAGCGGCTGGTGATCCCAGCTCTTCAGCTTGCCGAGGGTCAGGGCTTGTGCGACGAAACGGCGGCGGCGCTGACTGGCGAGCACTTGGCCGTGGATCGTCGAAATGTCCCATTTGGCCCGCGCTTCGGCGAGAAAGTCTTCGAACAGTTGGCGATGTGCCGGCGACTGGCTGAGTTCTTCCAGTTCGCGCGGATCGTTGTCTACGTCGAAGAGTAGGCAAGGGTCGCTTTCGCTGTAGATGAATTTGTAGGCGCCGCGACGGATCATCATCAACGGGCTGACGGTGCCTTCGGCCATGTATTCGCCGAACACTTCATCGTGACCGCCCTGCCCTTGCAGGTGTGAAACCAGCGAGCGGCCATCCAGCGGCAGGCCCGGTTCGAGTGTGCCTTCGGCCAGTTCGACAAACGTCGGCAGCAGGTCGGCGGTCGATACCGCGGCGCTGACCCGGCCGGCATCGAACAACCCCGGCGCACTGATCAGCAGCGGCACACGGGCAGCCATCTCGTACCAGTGCATTTTGTACCAGAGGCCTTTCTCGCCCAGCATGTCGCCATGGTCACCGGAGAACACCACGATAGTGTCATCCAGTAAACCGGTATCTTCGAGGGTTTGCAGCAGTTTGCCGACGTTGGCGTCGATATAGCTGCACGCACCGAAGTAAGCGCGGCGCGCATCGCGAATCTTGTCCACAGGCAAGGGCTTGTCCCACAGGTCGTACACCTTGAGCAGGCGTTGCGAATGTGGATCGAGTTCATGCTGATCCGGCGTCGCGGGCAGCGGGATGTCGGCATCGTCGTACAAATCCCAGAAAGCCTTGGGAATCGTGTACGGGTCGTGGGGGTGAGTCATCGAAACGGTCAGGCAGAACGGCTGGTCGCCGTCCTCGCGAATGTGATCGAACAGGTATTGCTGAGCCTTGAACACCACTTCCTCATCGAAATCGAGCTGGTTGGTGCGCACGCAGGGCCCGGCCTGCAAGACCGACGACATATTGTGATACCAGGTCGGCCGCACATCCGGTTCGTCCCAGTTCACGGCCCAGCCGTAATCGGCCGGGTAGATATCACTGGTCAGACGTTCTTCATAACCGTGCAATTGATCCGGGCCGCAGAAATGCATCTTGCCCGACAGTGCGGTGCGATAGCCGAGGCGGCGCAGGTAGTGGGCGTAGGTCGGGATGTCAGCGGGGAAATCGGCAGCGTTGTCGTAAGCGCCGATTTTGCTCGGCAACTGGCCGCTGACCAGGGTGAAGCGCGACGGTGCACACAATGGACTGTTGCAGTAAGCGGCATCGAACACCACGCCTTGTTCGGCGAGGCGCGACAAATTCGGCAGTTTGATCGGCGACGGGCCGTAGAACGGCAACATTGGCGCGGCCATTTGATCGGCCATGATGAAAAGAATGTTCTTGCGCTTCATGTGATCGCGGCATTCCATAGTGAATATTTATGCGACATTGCTGCAATCGAGCATGGAGCCCATGCTCTGTTCGGTAAAGCCTGCGCCAGACAATGACTAGGATAAGCACAGCTTATGTATGAAGCTCTCGGGGACTTGTCGCTTGACCTGTTGCGCGCCTTCGAGGCGGCTGCTCGACATCGCAGTTTCACCGCCGCGGCGGTCGAGCTCGGCACCACGCAACCGGCAATCAGTCAGCAGATCAAAAGGTTGGAGGAACAGCTCGGCACGCGCTTGTTCGATCGCATCTATCGCGGCATCGAGCTGACGGAGGTCGGCGTGATCCTGTTCGAGCAGGTCAGCCTTGGCTTGCAAAACATCGATGCCGGGTTGAGCGCGATCAGCACGCAGCAGCAACACGAGGTGCTGCAAGTCGCCACGGACTTCGCCTTCGCCGCGTATTGGCTGATGCCACGCCTGCACCGTTTTCACGAAGCCAACCCGCAGATCGATGTCAGCCTGGTGACCAGCGAGCGCAACCACAACATGCTGCGCACCGATATCGATGTGGCGGTGCTGTTTGGTGATGGGCGTTTCAAGCAGGGCGAAAGCCATTGGCTGTTCAGCGAGGAAGTGTTTCCGGTGTGCAGCCCGCTGTTGCTCAAGGGGCGCCCGCTACCGTTGCCCGCGCCGGCATTGCTGGAGTTTCCGCTGCTGCACTTGCGTGGCGAGAACAGCAGCAACTGGTTTGACTGGAGTGGCCTGTTTCGCGAGCTGGGCCTGGCCACCGCGCCTGCGCCGGGGCAATTGCGTTTCGACAATTACACGCTGTTGATTCAGGCAGCGATTGGTGGCCAAGGCGTGGCGATTGGTTGGCGGCACCTTGTGGATAACTTGCTGACGCAAGGTTTGCTGTGTCGACCGCTCGCCGAAACCACCCTGTCACGCCTGGGTTATTACGTGGTGCTGCCGCCACGCAAACGCCGAGGTGCGTTGATTCAGTTATTTGTCGATTGGCTGATGGCTGAGCAGGCCAGCAGCGCTGCCTCGTTCAACGGACTGGCACTGCCTTCGATTGCCATCTGAAGCGCTAGTCCGACGCTGCGACAAAATTCACATGCTCGCGGATATGCAGATTCAGCCTTAACTCGTCGGCAATCCCCACCGCCACGCGATTCAAGCGCTCCAGCGGCTCGGCCAGGCCCGGCTCGAGATTGCCGCCGACCTGACTGAAATGTTCGATGGTCAGCCCCGCCACTCCATGGGGCGCGTTGACCAGTGTCCATTGCAGCGAACTGCTTTCCAGCGCCTCGAGAATTTCTTCTGCAGCGTGGCGTTGCAGGCGGTCGTCGACGTCCGCCTCGTCGAGCACGGCAAAGTCACCCACCAGAAACAACCGCTCAACACTGGCCAGTTGCAAGCCATCGATCAGCGCATCCACCGCCAGCACTTGCTCGACCGGGCCGAGTACCACCGAGCGCTCGACGTGATCGCTGCTGAACGGCAACCCCGGCGCATCGAGTAAACAGATGACCGCGGTGCTGCCGGCCACGCTCTGGTTGACCCGCTCCGGGTCGAACAGATCACCGGTTTTGGTGCGCAAACCCGGGCGTGGCGCCAGTGCGGTGAGATCGTCGAGAATGGCGATGACTTCGTGCTGGCGCCGCAGCAGTTCAGCCATCAGCGCGCTGCCCAGGCTACTCATGGCACCATAGAGCACCACTTTTACCGCCGGGGTTTCGGCATTCTTCATGGCTGTTTTCCTTGTTTTGGGCCCATATGGCCTGTGACGGTGGAAAACGCCGAGGGTTCGAACCGATCAGAGGATTTGCGATGCACGCGATCAGGGGTTACCACGCCCACATCTATTTCGACGCCGATACCATCGACCAGGCGCGCGCCTTGTGCGAACAGGCCGCGCAGACGTTTGCGTTGAAAATGGGCCGCGTCCACGAGCGCCCGGTCGGCCCGCACCCGGACTGGAGCTGCCAATTGGCCTTCGGTCCTGAATTGCTCGGCGATGTCCTGCCGTGGCTGGCGCTCAATCGCCACGGTCTGGTGGTGTTTCTGCACCCGGATACCGGCAATGATTTGCTCGACCACAGCGACCATGCGATCTGGATGGGCGCGATGCGGCCGTTGAATCTGTCGGTTTTTTGAACATCACCGATTGCAGCTAAAACATCAGCGGATGTGTCGGCAGTGGCAGTCGCTGCTGTGCGAGGAACAGCGCCCAAATGCCCTTCCCCCGTGTTTATTGGCTCAGAGTCAACTTCAGCGGGCGAATGACCGTTCATTCATAGCTTTGCCCAGCGAAAGGTAGCTGAAAGCTTCCCCGATTAGGATCGCCCCACTCCCGGCAACAGACCGGTTGGCCACCGCCTGCGATGACTCGCTCGCCCCGGCCCATTTAACAACAACAATTGGTGATTCTGATGTCCTCTGCAACCCGCCTCTTCGCTGTCACTCCGCCCGTACGTTTCGCGTTTGCCGTTCTGCGCTGATCGCGCCTGATCCGCTCACCCAACTCGCCGCGCTACGCCTGGAGTATTTCCCATGCTGACTTTCCTTGGCTTCGCCATGGTCATCACGTTCATGTTCCTGATCATGACCAAGCGCCTGTCTGCGCTGATCGCGCTGATCATCATCCCGATCCTGTTTGCCCTGTTCGGCGGTTTTGCGCCGAAGATCGGCCCGATGATGCTCGAAGGCATCACCAAGCTGGCGCCGACCGGCGTGATGCTGATGTTTGCCATTCTGTATTTCGCCCTGATGATCGACTCCGGCCTGTTCGACCCGGCCGTGCGCAAGATCCTCAAACTGGTCAAGGGCGACCCGCTGAAAGTTTCGGTCGGCACCGCCGTACTGGCGCTCGTCGTTTCACTCGATGGTGACGGCGCGACCACTTATATGATCTGCGTGGCCGCCATGCTGCCGCTGTACAGCCGCATCGGCATGAGCCCGCGGATCATGGCCGGTCTGATCATTCTCGCCGGTGGCGTGATGAACATGACCCCATGGGGCGGCCCGACCGCTCGTGCGGCAAGTGCGCTGCATGTCGACCCGTCGGATATCTTCGTGCCGATGATCCCGGCGATGGCCGCAGGTGTGGTGGCAATCCTGATGATTGCCTACTTCTACGGCAAGCGTGAGCGTGCGCGCCTTGGTGAGCTGCATCTGGTCGGCGACGAGATCGATCACAGCGAAATCAGCGTCTCGCAATTCCCCGATGCGCGCCGGCCGAAACTGATCTGGTTCAACGCCGCGCTGACTTTCGGCCTGATGTGCACGCTGATCGGCGGCCTGCTGCCGTTGCCGGTGCTGTTCATGGTGGCGTTCAGTATCGCGATGATCGTCAACTACCCGTGCCTGCAGATGCAGAAGGATCGCGTCGCCGCGCATTCCGGCAGCGTGCTGGCAGTGGTCGGGCTGATCTTTGCGGCCGGTATCTTCACCGGTATCCTGTCCGGCACTGGCATGGTCGATGCGATGTCGAAGAGCCTGTTGGCGGTGATTCCGGAGTTCCTCGGCCCGTACCTGGCGGTGATCACGGCGCTGGTGAGCATGCCGTTCACCTTTTTCATGTCCAACGACGCGTTCTACTATGGCGTGTTGCCGGTGTTGGCCGACGCGGCCAGTCACTATGGAATCACTGCAGTGGAAATGGCCCGTGCCTCGATCGTCGGCCAGCCCGTCCACTTGCTGAGCCCGTTGGTACCGTCGACCTATCTGTTGGTGGCGCTGGCTGGTATCGATTTCGGTGATCACCAGCGTTTCACCTTGAAATGGGCGATCCTGGTGTGTATCTGCATTCTGATTGCTGCGCTGCTGTTGGGGACTTTCCCGGTGTTCAGCACTCTATAAGCCCAAGACTCACCGATTCGGGTCCTGGCTTCGCGGTTTGAAGCCCGGACCTTTTTCGGTTTAACAATTGCTCAAAGGAATACACATGGAATGGCTGACCAACCCCGAAATCTGGGTTGCCTTCTTCACCCTGACCGCCCTGGAAATCGTCCTCGGCATCGATAACATCATCATGATCTCGATTCTGGTCAGCCGCATGCCCAAGCACATGCAGCAGCGCACCCGGATCTTCGGTCTGGCTCTGGCAATGATCACGCGGATCCTGTTGCTGCTGTCGATCACCTGGGTCATGCGCCTCACCGCCGATCTGTTCGAAGTGTTCGGCCAGGGCATTTCCGGCCGCGACCTGATCCTGTTCTTCGGTGGCCTGTTCCTGTTGTGGAAAAGCTCCCAGGAGATGTACCACGCGCTGGAAGGTGAAGAAGACAGCGACGACGCGCCTTCGGGCAAGGGCGGCAATTTTCTTTACACCATCATCCAGATTGCGATCATCGACATCGTCTTCTCGCTGGATTCGGTGATCACCGCCGTCGGCATGGTTTCCCATGTACCGGTCATGGTCGCGGCGATCATCGTGGCGGTGCTGGTGATGATGCTGGCCTCGGGCAAGATCAGCGAATTCATCGACAAGCACCCGTCGCTGAAAATGCTCGCGCTGTCGTTCCTGCTGGTGGTCGGTACCGTGCTGATCGCTGAATCGTTCGACGTGCATGTACCGAAAGGCTACGTCTACTTCGCCATGGCGTTCTCGCTGGCGGTCGAAGCGATCAACATCAAGATGCGCGGCGCGATCGCCCGCAAGAAGAAGCAGCAGGATCCGGTGAAACTGCGCTAGAACACTGCATAGCTTCACGCCTTGTAGGAGTGAGTCTGCTCGCGATGGCGGTCCGTCAGTCAACAACGATGTTGAGGCTGACGACCCTATCGCGAGCAGGCTCACTCCTACATTTGTTTCTGGGTTCAGCCATTCGATTGTGGTGCTCCCACGTTTGTCCTGTGCAGCCAGGAACGCCGTTGCTACCGGGCACAACGGTTGACGCTCAAGGCTCTGGCCGTTAGCGTCGCCTGCTCGGCTCAACGACATACAAGGAACGTTCATGTCTGGAAAACCCGCCGCGCGCGTCACGGATCCGACTACTTGCCCGATTCCAGGCCACGGTACCAACCCGATTGCCAGCGGTTCCGGCGACGTTTTCTTCAACGGCCTCGCCGCCGCTCGCCTGGGCGACAAATGCACCTGCGGCCAAGCGCTCAGCGGTGCCTTTTCGTCCACCGTGTTCATCAATGGCAAGAACGCCATGACCCTCGACAGCACCGCCAGCCATGGCGGCGTCGTTTGGCGGCTCCGGTAATGTGATCATCGGCAGCTCGCACACCCCTGCTCCGTTCGTTCCACCGTTGCCGATCATCGGCCAGCCCTTGGTCGAATTCAAAGCCGTCAGCGCTGGCAACGGCGAACCCATCGCCGAACAAGGCTATGAGATCGAAACCGCCGAAGGCCGCATTGTCAAAGGCCTGACCACTGCGCAGGGCATGACCCAGAGCGTCGCGACCCTGCAGCCCGATCTCGCCGTTGTACGCTGGACCGCCTGACCTTCAAGGACGAAACAATGACTGCACAATGCATCGCGCCAGACGACCTGGACATGAAAAAACTCTGGGACAGCACCTGTGAGCTGCCCTCCTGTAAACGCGAGACCAGCACCGCCGGCCCGAACCCGAAAACCCGCGTCGAAGTCCCGCTGCTGACCTGCAATTGCCTGTGGCGGCGCTTTCAGAAAGAAGCCGAAGAATGGGTCGCCCCCGGCGGCGTTCTCATCGCCGACCCCCAGGCCCGCAACCGCAAGATCAACGCTGCTTACGCGCAATTGTGGTTGGCGGATAACCGCTTTCAGTGGGCAGGGTTGGCGGCGTTTGCTTCGAAGCAGGTGGGGTGTGGGCTGATCCACGCCACTAAACTGCAAACCGCCATCGCTGCACAGAAGGCGGCACAGGAAAAGCTGCGAACCGCACCATCGGAAACTCTGTTTGAAGGCTTTGGGTTCAAGTTCAGCAAGACCAATCCCGAGGCAGAGCAGGAGCTGGCCAAGGCTCGGGCAGCCAACCCGATGCCGACGGAGGACATCACCTTCGGCGACAACCCACGTTCAGTGGTTCAGCAGCAACTGGACTATGTGTATGAGATGTTGGCGCTGGGTAATACGTCGCTGTTTCTCGACGTTTATCCGTTGCACCGGTTTTTTATGGTGCGGGGGTACAAGGAAATGGAGAAGTGTTTGAGAAGCCGGCGTGGCATTGAGAAGGATGTAATGTGGCCGATAGCGAATAAGGTGCAGTTTGGGATTGATGCGGGTGAGATTTACCGAACCTTTGAAGCGATTGATGCCGGTGAAATTGCCGAAAGCGTTCAACAGATGGCACGACACGAACAGTTGAATATCTTGCAGCCCGCAATGTATGAGGACACGCAATTTGCAACACTGATGCGCGGTACTCATGCGGGCAACTACGTATCCGTGGTGACTGGCATGTTCTCTGGTGTAGCAGAGGAAATTCAACTAACGCTTGCTAGTCAGTGCAAGGCTCCCGATAACAGACAAGTTTCATTTTCCAAGAATCCTATCGCTAATCTCGCGGACAGGGATCAGCGAATGGAGTTCGTGTTACGAGCTGCTGGCCAATTTGATGCTTTGCTCAAGAACCCAGCGACTCGTGCTCAACTGAAACAGTCAATTACGGATATTGCTAACGGGGGCGGAATAAAGTGACGATTATTTCGCGTCGACTGGCATTTGCCGGGACTGGGATAGCGCTCGTTATGGCGGTTGTTGTCGCCTACTCCATGTCCGGTGTCGACAGGATCTATGCTCATATTGGCAAGCCATACGCCGAAGTCGTCAAAGACTCCAGTTTCCCTGTTGAACAAAAAACAGCCATATATCCAAGTGACCCTCCCAAGGTCGACTCGACTTGGATAAGCAGCCCGGTCGTGATTACTTTTGATGATCCCGAGCATGGCTTTACCTTGCCCGAAACAATTTACGGCGCGGTGGGCTATACCAAGGGAAAAGTAGACGGCATAACGACGTCGCCAATGGTTGAATCGCTTCCCTTTGATAAGACAATTGCGCTCTTGGCCAAGCTGCAAACGATGTTCAGGAACGCCAACTGGACTCCTGAACCCGTTGAGGGAAATGATTGGATCAAATTGCAGAGTGATGATGAAAGGCGACAGCTACAAGCAAAGCTTTTTGATCAGGCGGATGGGGTCATTCTTCTGGTTCCACACAAATACAGCCTGCTGATGCACATCAAGTGCTATGCGCGATGTGATGAGCGGAATGTGAAGACGGCCAGGTATTTAATCGACGTTGGCCTGAGCAGGGACCACTTCAGCGATTGATCCTGCAAAACCACAATCCTCTAGGAGTGAGCCTGCTCGCGATAGCGGTCCGTCAGTCAACAACGATGTTGAGGCTGACGGCCCTATCGCGAGCAGGCTCACTCCTACATTTGTTTGTGCTCGATTCAGAAGGTACCGACAAACCCGTTGTTCATGACACTTTTGTTTCAATCCACGCTTTAGCTGTGCAATGCTGGCGCCGAGACCGTTCGCCAACTACAGCTTAAGTATCAAGAACGTAGAAACCGCGCGGTGCCGTCCACTTGCCCCTCTGGGGCGCTGCTATAAGAGGGGGTCTGCATGCTCACCCTGCTCAATCTTCTTTCTGCCGTGGCCCTGCTGATCTGGGGCACGCACATCGTCCGAACCGGCATTCTGCGGGTGTACGGAACCAACCTGCGGCATGTGATCGGCCAGAACATGTCGAAGAAATGGCTGGCGTTCGTCGCCGGTATTCTAGTCACGGCGATGGTGCAGAGCAGCAACGCTACGGCAATGCTGGTGACCTCTTTTGTCGGTCAGGGCCTGATGGCGTTGACGCCGGCGCTGGCAACGATGCTGGGGGCCGATGTCGGTACGGCGCTGATGGCGCGGGTGCTGACGTTTGACCTGTCGTGGCTGTCGCCGTTGCTGATTTTCCTCGGGGTGATTTTCTTCCTGTCGCGCAAACAGACGCGGCTCGGGCAGATGGGCCGGGTGTCGATCGGTCTGGGGCTGATCATTCTCGCGCTGCAACTGATTGTCGAAGCGGCGGCACCGATCACACAGGCCCAAGGGGTAAAGGTAATTTTCGCTTCGCTGACCGGCGACATTTTGCTCGACGCTCTGGTCGGCGCGTTGTTTGCGATGATTTCCTACTCCAGCCTCGCCGCCGTGCTGCTCACCGCCACCCTCGCCGGGGCCAGTGTGATCAGCCTGCCGGTGGCGATCGGTCTGGTGATCGGTGCCAACATCGGCAGCGGCATCCTCGCGTTCATGAGCACCAGCATGCAAAACGCTGCTGGCCGACAAGTGGCGCTGGGCAGCCTGTTGTACAAACTGATCGGCCTGCTGCTGATCATTCCGGTACTCGATCCGCTGGTGCACTGGATCGACAGCCTCGATTTCAGCCCGCAGGAAATGGTCATCGGCTTCCACCTGCTCTACAACACCGCGCGCTGCCTGATCCTGTTGCCGAGCGTCGGGCCGATGGCGCGGCTGTGTGCCTGGCTGCTGCCGGAGCGGCCGGAAGTCAACGGCACGGCCAAACCGCGACACCTCGACCCGACGGCGCTGGTCACGCCGAGCCTGGCGCTGGCCAATGCCGCGCGAGAAACCCTGCGCATCGGCGACCTGCTCGACAACATGCTCGACGCTACTCTCGATGTGTTGCGCGGCAAGCAAACAGCGGTGACCCAGGAAATGCGCCGGATCGCCGATGACATCGAGTCGCTGTACAGCGCCATCAAGTTGTATCTGGCGCAAATGCCACGCGAGGATCTTGGCGAGCGCGACAGTCGGCGCTGGGCCGAAATCATCGAACTGGCGATCAACCTCAAGCTCGCTGCCGACCTGATCGAACGCATGCTGCGCAAGATCCAGCAGCAGAAAACCTCCCAGCGCCGCTCGTTCTCCGAAGAAGGCCTGGAGGATCTGGCCGGGTTGCACCAGCAATTGATCGCCAACCTGCGCCTGGGGCTGTCGGTGTTCCTCAGTGGCGATCGCGAAAGCGCCCGCCAGTTGTTGCGCGAGAAACGCCGCTTTCGCGCACAGGAGCGGCGTCTGGCTCATGCGCATGTCAGCCGTTTGCAACGCAAGATCGTGCAGAGTATTGAAACCAGTTCGCTGCACCTTGAGCTGATCGCCGACATGAAGCGCTTGAACTCGCTGTTTTGCGGGAGCGCCTATGTGGTGCTGGAAACGGCGGATACCGGGGCTTTGGCGGTAGATGATATGACGGACATTACGCATTCGCCTTGAACGACTGGGGCTGGGGTCAGTCAGTTACAGTGGTTCAGCTTTCGCACCGCTATCGCCAGCAGGCTGGCTCCCACAGGTAAATGCAATTCAAATGTGGGAGCCAGCCTGCTGGCGATAGCGGTCTGTCTGACGACACGGATCTCCAAATCAGCCGTATGGAAGCCTGTTATGCGTTGCCTGTTGTTCGCCTGTCTGTTGCTCGGTTCCCTGCCCGCCCTTGCCCTGGATCGATTTCAGGTCGAAGGCTATGCGCTGCCCAACGGTTTGCAGTTGCTGCTCAAACCCGGCACCGAGCGTGGTCATGTGGCGATCCGGCTGGTGGTTGGCGTCGGTCTCGACGATTTCGATTGTGATGAAAAAGAGCTGCCGCATTTACTGGAGCATCTGCTGTTCAGCGGCATCGATGCGACCGGCGAAGGCGGACTGGAAGAACGCATGCAGGCGCTGGGCGGTGACTGGAATGCGTTCACCAGCAATGCCGACACCACGTTCGTCATCGAGGCGCCAGCGAAAAACCAGCGCAAGGTGCTCGACCTGTTGCTCGATCTGCTGACCCAGACGCGCATCGACGACAACGCGATCAACGCCGCCAAGCGCGTAGTTGAGCGCGAGGACGGTGGCCATTACACCAAACTGCGGCGGTTTCTCGATCGCCAGGATCTGGGACACTCCGCGAGCAATCAACTGGCTGTCGAGCTGGGTCTGAAATGCCCGCAACGCGCCGAGGTCGAGCACCTGACCCAGGCGCAACTGGAGCAGGTCCGCAAAGCCTGGTACGCGCCGAACAACATGACGTTGATCGTTGTTGGCGAACTCGACAAGCTGCTGCCGGCCTATCTCGAACGCACCTGGGGCGCGCTTGAGGCGGTCGACCCGAGCGAGCATCGGCCGCTGCCGGACATCCGCGCCAGCGCCGCCCATGAGCGCACCCTCACCCGCGGTTTTATCGGCGACAACGCCAAGCTGCACTGGCTGGTGCCGGAGCCGGTGCTGGACGATCAGTACGACCAGACCTTCGACATCCTCAAGGATTACCTCGACTGGGCGCTGTACCGGCAGATCCGCCTCAATCACGGTTTGTCCTACGGGCCGTGGGCCGAGCGCGAAGTGTTCGGCGGCGTCGGTTTCATGAGCCTCAACGCTGATCTGGACCGCGATGACGTCGACGAAGCGATTCAGGTGCTCGAAGACCTCAAGGCCGATCTGCTGAAGAACGGCCTCGACCCAACGACCTTCGCCCGCATCAAACAGGCCTCCATCGCCCATCAGGCCTGGGCCGTGCAGGGCAACAGCGCGATGGCCGATTATTACTGGAGCGCATTGGCCGATTACCAGGACGGCCGCTTCGCCAATCCTGCCCGCGAACTGCAAGGCGTGACGCTGGAAGCGGCGAACAAGGCCATGCGCGAGTTGCTGTTGCAGCCGGGCTATTTGCGCATCGAGAAACCGTTGATCGGTGATGATCAGGTGTTGTGGATAAGTGCCGGTGGGTTGGGTGTGGTGTTGCTTATACTGCTCGGCAGGCACGTGTATCACCGCCGAAAAACCGCCGAACACTAATCCCCTGTAGGCCTTCGCCTGCTCGCGATAGCGCCATATCGTCTGACATCAATGTTGAATGTAATTCCGCTATCGCGAGCAGGCGAAGGCCTACAGAGGTATGCGTCGATTTAAGTGAGCCCAAACTCGCCACATCGCCCGACGGACGCTACTCTGTCGAAGTATTTCCCCACTCTGTCGTGAACCGCCCCCCATGCCGAAATTACAGCTCCTGATCCAGCGCCTCCTCGAACTGATGAAGCGCTACCCCGGGGTCATTGCGCTGGGTGGTTTCATCTCCGGGGTCGGCAGTTTCATGCTGGTCGATCGCCAGCAGGGGCTGGCGAGCTGGATCACGGTGATCATGCTGTTGAGCTGGATCTGGCTGATGCTGGAAAACACCCTCACCGGGCTGTTCACGCGGATCTTCAAACGCGAAATTCCTCAGCCGCTGTTGCGTTACGCGACGCAGATGATCCATCAGGAAAGCCTGTTTTTCGTCCTGCCGTTTTTCTTCATCACCACCACCTGGAACAGCGGCCAGTTGTTTTTCACCGGCCTGCTCAGCGTCGCCGCCCTGATCTCCATCGTCGATCCGCTGTATTACAAATGGCTGGCGCCACGGCGCTGGGCGTTTCTGGCGTTGCACACTCTGACCCTGTTCGCCGCCCTGCTCACCGCGCTACCGGTGATCATGCACCTGACCACCGCGCAGAGTTTCAAATGGGCGCTGGGCATTTCCGTGTTGTTGTCGTTTCCGAGCCTGGCGTCGATCTTCCCGATCCGTACGTTGCGCAACGCCTTGGCCATTCTGTGCATTACCGTGGGCATTGGCGGTGTTGGCTGGGTGCTGCGCTCGTGGGTGCCGCCGGCGACGCTGTGGATGACCGATGTGGCGATCAGCACCACCTTGCAGGATCGCACCCCGGGCGCCAGCCTCGACACGGTCAGCGCCGAGCAGATCCGCGCCGACGGGCTCTACGCCTACACCGCGATCAACGCGCCGCGAGGCCTCGATGAGCGGATCTACCACGTCTGGCAGTTCAACGGCAAAGAGGTCGACCGCATCGCTCTCGATATCCACGGCGGGCGCAAGGAAGGTTACCGGGCGTGGACACACAAGCAGAACTTCCCCGGCAACCCGGCGGGCAAGTGGCAGGTGCGGGTGCTGACCGAGGATGGTCAACTGATCGGTGTGCTGCGTTTCGCCATCACCGACAGCACACCGGCCAAAGAAAAGTAATCCGGTTCGTGCTATTACGTAGGCTCTCGTAACAGCCGTACAAGCACGGAGCTTATGACCAGCAGCCCAACGCCCGGCAGCGCCCGCCTGGACACCTCGCTCAGCCCTGCCCGCCTGCGGGTCAGCGGCGACTGGACGCTCGCCCATTACACGGCGCTCAAGCACCTGAGCGAAAAGCTCCACGGCCAGTACGACGCCAATACCCCGATCGATCTCAACGACCTTGGCGCGCTCGACACCGCCGGCGCCTCGCTGCTGGTGGAGTT
Source organism: Pseudomonas granadensis (assembly GCF_900105485.1). Lineage (GTDB taxonomy): Bacteria > Pseudomonadota > Gammaproteobacteria > Pseudomonadales > Pseudomonadaceae > Aquipseudomonas > Aquipseudomonas granadensis. The sequence continues at coordinate 5,647,601 of NZ_LT629778.1, forward strand.
GCTCGGCGCCGAACGCCTCGGCAAATCCGCAGAACATCCCGATTGCACCCTGTCCGCCGCTGATCGTGCCTTGCTGCAGACCGTGTATTGCTCGCTGAGCGATTTCTGCGTGCCGCTCAAGGAACCGGAAATCAGCGTCAGCGTGCAATTGCTCACGCGCATCGGCCGCGCGGTCGACACCGTGTGGCAAGACACCCTGCAACTGCTCGGTTTCGTCGGCCTGATCCTTGAAACCCTGGCGCGCGGGCTGCTGCGCCCCAAGCGCTGGCGCATCACGCCGATGATCGCGCACATCGAACAGACCGGCCTCGACGCCGCGCCGATCGTGGCCTTGCTGACGTTTCTGGTCGGCGCCGTGGTGGCGTTTCTCGGCGCTACGGTGCTGGCCGGTTTTGGCGCGACGATTTTCACTGTGGACCTGGTCGGCTTCTCGTTCCTGCGCGAATTCGCAGTGCTGTTGACGGCGATTCTCATGGCCGGGCGCACCGCCAGTGCGTTCACCGCGCAGATCGGCTCGATGAAAGCCAATGAAGAAATCGATGCGATCCGCACCCTCGGCCTCGACCCGATGGAACTGCTGGTGGTGCCGCGGGTGCTGGCGATGCTGGTGGCGCTGCCGATGCTGACCTTTCTGGCGATGCTCTCGGGAATCATTGGCGGCGGCGTGGTCTGCGCGGTGTCGCTGGATATCTCGCCGGCGATGTTCCTTTCACTGCTGCAATCGGATATCGGCGTGCAGCATTTTCTGGTCGGCATGGTGAAAGCGCCGATCTTCGCCTTCCTGATCGCTGCGATCGGTTGTCTGGAAGGCTTCAAGGTCAGCGGCAGCGCCGAATCGGTCGGCGCGCACACCACTTCCAGCGTGGTCCAGTCGATTTTCGTGGTGATCGTGCTCGATGCGGTGGCTGCGCTGTTTTTCATGGAGATGGGCTGGTGAGTCGTTTACCCCGCGCGCCCTCCGAGGCGGTGATCGAAGTGTGTGGCCTGTGCAATCGCTTTGGCAGCCAGAGCGTGCATGAGAACCTCGATCTGGATGTGTACAAAGGCGAAATCCTCGCCGTGGTCGGCGGCTCCGGCACCGGCAAATCGGTGCTGCTGCGCAGCATTGTCGGGCTCAACCGGCCCAGCGAAGGTGTGGTCAAAGTGTTCGGGCAGAACCTGCCGAATCTGGCCGAACATGAACGTTCGTTGATCGAAAGGCGCTTTGGCGTGCTGTTTCAGAAAGGCGCGCTGTTTTCCTCGCTGACCGTCACCGAAAACGTTGCCCTGCCCCTCATCGAACACGCCGGCCTCAGCCGCCACGACGCCGAGCACCTGGCGGCAGTGAAACTGGCGTTGGCCGGGCTGCCGCTGTCGGCGGCGGACAAATATCCGGCGTCGCTGTCCGGCGGCATGATCAAACGCGCGGCACTGGCGCGCGCCCTGGCACTGGATCCGGACATTCTGTTTCTCGACGAACCCACCGCCGGCCTCGACCCGATTGGCGCGGCGGCTTTCGATCAGTTGATCCTGACCCTGCGCGATGCGCTCGGCCTCAGCGTATTTCTGGTGACCCACGACCTCGACACGCTCTACACCATCACCGACCGCGTGGCGGTGCTGGCGCAGAAGAAAGTGCTGGTCGCCGGACCGATCGACGAGGTCTCGGAAACCGACGACGCGTGGATTCACGAATACTTTCACGGCCCACGTGGCCGCTCGGCGCTGGACGCCGCCAAACTGCTCAACGAGGTCTGACATGGAAACCCGAGCCCATCATGTGTTGATCGGCCTGTTCACGGTGATCGTGGTGGCAGGCGCCCTGCTCTTCGGTCTGTTCCTGGCCAAGTCCAGCGTCGACACCGAGTTCAAGGATTACGAAGTGGTGTTCAACGAGGCGGTCAGCGGCCTGTCCAAGGGCAGTTCGGTGCAGTACAGCGGGATCAAGGTCGGCGACGTGGTCAGCCTGCGCCTCGACCCGCAAGACCCGCGCCGGGTGCTGGCGCGGATTCGTCTGGCGGGCGACACGCCGGTGAAGGAAGACACCCAGGCCAAACTGGCGCTGACCGGGATCACCGGCACCTCGATCATCCAGCTCAGCGGCGGCACGCCCGAGAGCCCGAAACTACGCGGGCATGACGGTCAATTGCCGACCCTCATCGCTTCGCCCTCGCCTATCTCGCGCCTGCTCAATGACAGCAGCGATTTGATGACCGGCATCAGCGCGTTGCTGCAAAACGCCAATCACATGTTCTCCGCCGAGAACGTCGAGCGTGTGAGCAAGACCCTCGCCCATCTCGAACAGACCACCGGCACCATCAACGACCAGCGTGGCGACATCAAGCAAGCCATGCAGCAACTGGCGAGCGTCGGCAAGCAGGCCGGCAGCATGCTCGAACAGACCTCGCTGCTGATGCGCAACGCCAACGGCTTGCTCAACGATCAGGGCAAGCAGGCCCTGGGCAGCGCCGAGCAGGCGATGAAGTCGCTGGAGCAAAGCAGTGTGACGATCAATGGCCTGCTCAGCAAAAACCAGAATTCGCTGGATAACGGCATGCAGGGCCTCAATGGCCTGGCGCCGGCGATCCGCGAACTGCGCGAGACGCTGACCTCGCTGCGCGCCATTTCCCAACGCCTCGAGGCCAACCCCAGCGGCTACCTGCTGGGCAGCGACAAGAACAAGGAATTCACTCCATGAAACTGACCCGAATCGCCCTCCTCGGTGCAGGCCTGACCTTGCTCGGCGCGTGCTCGATCCTGCCGCAGGCGGAACCCTCGGATGTCTATCGCCTGCCCGCCGCACCGGCCCCCGCCTCGGCCAATGCGCTGACGCAGTCGTGGTCGTTGCGGCTGAACAAATTGCAGGCCAGCGAAGCGCTGAACCGGCCGAGCATCGCGGTGATTCCACAGGGTGACGTGATCAGCAGCTACAAGGGCTCGCGCTGGAGCGATCCAGCCCCAGTGCTGCTGCGCAACCGCCTGCTCGATGGTTTTCAGCGTGACGGCCGGGTGACGTTGCTCAGCACCGATGACAGCAATTTTCAGGCGGATCTCGAACTGGGCGGCAGTTTGGAGGCATTCCAGACCGAATATCAGGGCACTCAGGCCAGCGTCGTGGTGCGCGTCGATGCGTTGCTGGTGCGCGGCTATGACCAGCGGATACTCGCCAGTCGACGCTTTGAAGAACGCCAGCCATTGAGCGCTGTGCAGGTACCCGCAGTGGTGGCCGGGTTCGGTCAGGCCAGTGATCGGCTTACGGCCAAAGTCGTGGCCTGGGCGGTCGAACAAGGCCAGAAACTGGCCCCGCAACCGCGCTGACACACCGCAATCTCTGTAGGAGTGAGCCTGCTCGCGATAGCGGTCTATCAGTCACCGATTATGGCGATTGATACACCGCTATCGCGAGCAGGCTCACTCCTACAATGGGATCTGTGTTTAGCCGAAGAACCAGTAGCAAACGGCGATAGCGCCAACCACCCCGGCAAGCTCCGCCAGCAACGCACACCCTACCGCATGCCTTGCACGCTGAATCCCCACCGCGCCGAAATACACCGCCAGCACATAGAAGGTCGTTTCGGTACTGCCCTGCACCGTCGCCGCCACCAGCGCCGGGAAACTGTCCACGCCGGAAGTCTGCATGGTTTCAATGAGCATCGCCCGCGCGGCGCTGCCGGAGAACGGTTTGACCATCGCCGTCGGCAATGCATCGACGAAGCGCGTGTCCCAACCGGCCCACTCCACCAGATGACGGATGCCGTCGAGACCGAAATCCAGCGCGCCCGATGCACGCAACACGCCCACCGCGCAAAGCATCGCCACCAGATACGGCAGCAGGTTCTTCGCCACGTCGAAGCCTTCCTTCGCGCCTTCGACAAACGCTTCGTAGACCTTGACCTTGCGCAGTGCACCAATCACCAGAAACAGCATGATCAGGCCAAACAGCGTGAGATTGCCGAGGATCGACGACAATCCTGCCAGCGCGGTAGCGGAAAGGGTGCCGAGCAAGGCCATGAAACCGCCAAGGGCGAGGGCGCCGGGGATCAGGTAGGCCAGCACCACCGGGTCCCAGATGCGCAGACGCTGCATGAATGCCACCGAGAGGAAGCCGACGATGGTCGAGCAACTGGTCGCCAGCAGGATCGGCAGGAACACCAGGGTCGGGTCGGGCGCGCCTTGCTGGGCGCGGTACATGAAGATCGTCACCGGCAGCAGGGTCAGGGAGGAGGCGTTGAGCACCAAAAACAGGATCTGTGCGTTGCTGGCGATGGTAGCGCTGGGATTGAGCTCCTGCAGCGCCTTCATGGCCTTCAGGCCGATGGGCGTCGCGGCGTTGTCGAGGCCCAGACCATTGGCGGCGAAGTTCAGGGTGATCAGGCCGAGGGCAGGGTGGCCGCGTGGGACTTCCGGCATCAGCCGCAGAAACAGCGGCCCGAGCACTTTAGCCAGCCATTCGACAATCCCGGCCTTCTCGGCGATGCGCAGAAAACCCAGCCAGAGGGTGAGGGTGCCGAACAGCAGCACCATGACTTCGACCGAAAGCTTGGCCATGGCGAAAATACTTTCCACCATCGCCGCGAAGATCCCGGCGTTGCCGCCGATCAGCCACTGCGCCAGCGCCGACACGGCTGCCACGATGAAGAAGCCAAGCCACAGGCCATTAAGCATCAGTCAAATCCCCCAAAGAATGCCGCGAATGATAGCGGGGTGGCCAGAAACGACAAACCCCGGATTGCTCCGGGGTTCGTATGGCTGATGCGGTCCACTGTAGGCCTTCGCCTGCTCGCGATCGCGGTGTATCAGACAACAGAGATGTTGAATGTACAGCCCTCATCGCGAGCAGGCTCACTCCTACAGGGATTTGTGTCAGTTCTTGGAAATTTCGCCAGCCGGCAATTTTTCCTTGCTGCGCCAGTGCGGCAGGGAGTTCCAGTAGCGCTCGCCTTTGGCATCGTCGTACATGCCTTCCCAACGCGAGATCACCAACACCGCCAGGGCATTACCAATCACGTTCAGTGCGGTACGGGCCATGTCCATGACACGGTCGACACCGGCGATGAACGCCAGACCTTCCAGCGGAATACCTACGCTGCCCAACGTTGCCAACAACACCACGAAGGACACACCCGGTACGCCGGCGATGCCTTTGGAGGTGACCATCAGGGTCAGCACCAGCAGTAGTTGCTGGCTGATCGACAGGTCGATGCCGTACAGCTGGGCGATGAAAATTGCCGCGATCGACTGATACAGGGTCGAGCCGTCGAGGTTGAACGAGTAACCGGTCGGCACCACGAAGCTGCAGATGGCTTTCGGTGCACCGTAAGCTTCCATCTTCTCGATCACCCGTGGCAGCACGGTTTCCGAGGAAGCGGTGGAGTAGGCCAGCACCAGCTCATCCTTGAAGATGCGCATCAGCTTGAGCACCGAGAAGCCAAACAGTTTGGCGATCAGGCCCAGCACCACGAAGGCGAAGAAGGCGATGGCGACGTAAACCAGAATCACCAGTTTGGCGAGCGGCACCAGGGATGCGAAGCCGAAGTTGGCGACGGTCACCGCGATCAGTGCGAACACGCCGATCGGCGCATAGTTCATGATCATGTGGGTGACCTTGAACATGCTTTCCGAGACGCCCTGGAACATCTTCACCAGCGGCTCGCGCAGGTCCGACTGCAGGCTCGACAGGCCGAGACCGAACAGCACCGAGAAGAAGATGATCGGCAGCATTTCACCGCGGGCCATGGCCGCGAAGATATTCGACGGGATCAGGTTGAGAATGGTCTCGATGAACGCATGTTCATGCTGCACTTCGGCGGCGGTCGCCTGGTACTTGGAGATATCCACCGTGCCCAGGGTGCTCATGTCGATGCCGGTGCCCGGATGGAACACGTTGGCCAACACCAGGCCGACAACGATGGCGATGGTGGTGACAATTTCGAAATAGATGATGGTTTTGAGACCGATACGCCCGAGCTTTTTGGCGTCGCCGACGCCGGCGATGCCGACGATCAGCGACGAAATGACAATCGGGATCACGATCATCTTGATCAGACGGATAAAGATATCGCCTGCCGGTTGCAGGACGTTGCTGATCCACCAGGCCTTCTCGGCGCTGAAGTGGTTGAGCAACGCACCCAGTGCAATCCCCAGAACCAGACCGATGAGGATCTGCCAGGCGAGGCTGATTTTTGCCTTCTTCATTATCTTTACCCTTACTTGCGTTTGTCTCAGGCACATGCAGGAACTGGAACGCTGATCAGCGGAAAAGTCTGTGCATCTGCCTCCGTATAAGGTGCCCCGAATCGCGTGTTTACGGCTCTTCGGCAGGCGAAAAAAGGCGCAACTATTCCGATGCAAGGTTGCGCCGTCTAATGCCGTAAACGCCTACCCTATGCCGAATCGGCATGAGCTTTTTCAATTGAAACTGGCGTCCCAACCGGTTCGATTGTGACATTTCAGCCGGCATAAGTGCCGTGAACCGGCCATTCCAGCGTAGATTGGTCGATTCGCGAGGGAAAAATATCGGCAGAGATTTTGCGAAAAAGCCTACGTGGGGAGACTAGAAGTCCCACTGTTTAAACGGTTTCTTTGTCGATATACGGTCGTCAGGAAACACCGCGTAATATTTACACGCGCAGTGTCGACGATAAAAAGGCTGTGAAGGGCGCGCTGGGTCAAGCTTTTTGCGGGTGGCGAAGCTCAGCGCAAGTCCGTCGAGCCATGATTGGCCGACGAACCTGCGACGCAGCTTTTACCTGCCCTGACCCGGCCCTTGCGCAGGCACTCCCTGTACCCGTAGGTCACTCCGACCCTGCAACAGTCAGAACGTCCCGGCCCCCTGGTCATGCACCGACCCTCCTCGGGTGGGCGCAATGGAAAGCAGCAGGGCTGCTGCCTTCATGTTCGAATCAGTACCACTTCGGATCTTTCTTCAGGGTTTCCATCAGCAGATCCTGCATACCCTGGTCAGGCTTGCCGAAGAAGCGGTAGGTAGCGTGTCGCGTCGGCGACTTGTCCTGCGGCAGACCTTCCGGTACATCGACCAGCATGGCGTAGGCGTCGTCCTTGTCGAAGCTGAAGGCGACGATCAAGCGATGGTTCAGGCACTTGTCCTGATTTTCGCAGAGCGGGCCCACCAGATACTTGTCGCCGTCTTCAGTGACGGCATGCATCTGTTGCTCCGAAGTGCCGGAGAGGTTGATGACCCATTCCGGTACACGCTCTTCCTTTTTGATCACGCTTTCCCAGGTCTCACGATACTGCTCATCGGCAGCGAGCAGTTCGTTGACCCGGGTCTGGCCGTCATTGGCCGCCATCGCCATGGCACTGCCGCCCAGAAGCAGGGCGGCGGCCAGCGTCTTCAAGACTGTCATTGTTAACCTCGGCCGCGACGGCCAAAGAAGAAGGAAGCGATGAACATCACCAGGAACACGACAAAGAGAATCTTGGCGATACCCGTGGCGGTGCCCGCGATACCACCGAAGCCCAGTACGGCGGCGATGATGGCAATGATCAAGAATGTAATTGCCCAGCTCAACATGGTGATTCTCCTTACTTCTCTATTTAGGGGTGTTACGTGTTCCGGCGCGGCGCGCCCGAATCGGTTTTAGCGAATCAGAAAACCCAACGTTCTTCGCGAGGCAGTTGATCGAGCGGTTGTGCCTGATCGACTTCCATCATGCGCATCGTGGCGCGCTCGTCCTGAGTGCTGCTGACGGCGCTGAAATGACTCTGCGTCGCATGCTGCATCGACACCAATGGCGCTTCCGGCTGCTGGCTGTTTTCCCAGCGCAGGTATTGCTGGCAGGCGATCAGGGTGATCAGCAGCGCCAGCACAGCGAACAGACCTTGCTGGATATGCAGTGGCGAGAGACGCATGTGGGCGGCACGTGGGCGAGTCATCCTGGGTTCCTCACTCTTGTTCGATTGGGGCAGTGCTGATCTGCCCGGGCTGAAACAGTTATTGCAGCCTGCATGCCAGTTTTTGGATGTTTAAAATCCCCTTTAAAATCAACAAGTTATAGATATTCGAAAAAGCCCTGGCGACGCATCCTGCACGATGGGGTTAACCAGCGTCGTGCGGATTGCACGATTATTTCGTAGGAGATTTCGGTCTTACGGAATGAAGAGCATGCCGCAGATGTCAGAGATGTACGCAGGACAAGCCCTGCAAAACCGTGGCAGATTAAAAAATCAACAAAATCAACGTATTGGCCGTATCGGCTGGAGAGGGCTACCCTCCTATGGCTTGCATCGTTCAGAATAAACCATGCAACTTGCCCGATTTTTCCGGGACTAACCCAAGACCAATCACTATGGAGCGTAGGAAAAATGGAATCTGCCACTGAGCATCAAGGCCGCATTCTGCTGGTGGACGACGAATCCGCCATCCTGCGTACCTTCCGTTATTGCCTCGAAGACGAAGGTTATACGGTGGCCACCGCCAACAGCGCGGCTCAGGCCGAGGCATTGCTGCAACGTCAGGTGTTCGATCTGTGCTTCCTTGATTTGCGTCTGGGTGAAGACAACGGTCTCGATGTGCTGGCGCAGATGCGTGTCCAGGCGCCTTGGATGCGCGTTGTCATCGTCACCGCGCATTCGGCTGTCGACACTGCGGTGGATGCCATTCAGGCGGGCGCGGCGGATTATCTGGTGAAACCGTGCAGCCCCGACCAGTTGCGTCTGGCCACCGCCAAGCAACTGGAAGTGCGTCGACTGTCGGCACGCCTCGAAGCGCTCGAAGGCGAAATCCGCAAACCCAAGGACGGCCTCGACTCCCACAGCCCGGCAATGAAAGTCGTACTCGAGACGGCTCGCCAGGTCGCTAGCACCGATGCCAACATTTTGATTCTCGGCGAGTCCGGTACGGGTAAGGGTGAGTTGGCCCGCGCCATTCATGGTTGGAGCAAGCGCGAGAAGAAATCCTGCGTAACCATTAACTGCCCGTCGCTGACCGCCGAGCTGATGGAGAGCGAACTGTTCGGCCACAGCCGCGGCGCCTTTACCGGCGCCAGCGAAAGCACCCTTGGCCGGGTCAATCAGGCTGACGGCGGTACTCTGTTTCTCGACGAGATCGGCGATTTTCCCCTGACATTGCAGCCGAAGCTGCTGCGTTTTATCCAGGACAAGGAATACGAGCGCGTAGGCGACCCGGTCACCCGCCGCGCCGATGTGCGGATTCTGGCGGCGACCAACCTGAACCTCGAAGATATGGTTCGCGACGGACGCTTCCGTGAAGACCTGCTCTATCGCCTCAATGTCATCACGCTGCATCTGCCGCCACTGCGTGAGCGCGCCGAGGACATCCTGACTCTGGCCGACCGCTTCCTGGCGCGTTTCGTCAAAGAATATGCGCGCCCGGCGCGTGGTTTCAGTGACGAGGCCCGCGAGGCGCTGCTCGGCTACCGTTGGCCCGGCAACATCCGTGAGCTGCGCAACGTGGTCGAGCGGGCCAGCATCATTTGCCCGCAGGAACGTGTGGAAATCAGCCACCTCGGCATGGCCGAGCAACCGGCCAACAACGCGCCACGGGTCGGCGCCGCGCTGAGCCTCGACGAACTGGAAAAAGCTCATATCGGCGCCGTTCTCGCCACCGCCGGCACCCTCGACCAAGCCGCCAAGACCCTGGGTATCGACGCTTCGACCCTGTATCGCAAGCGCAAGCAGTACAACCTGTGAGCGCCCGACGATGAAACTGGCGATGAAGTTGCGGACCCGTTTGTTCCTGAGCATCTCCGCACTGATCACCGTGGCCTTGCTCGGGTTGCTGCTCGGGCTGGTTAGCGTGATGCAGATGGCCGGAACACAAGAAGCATTGGTGCGCAGCAACTTCGTCACCCTTGAGCTGGGGCTCAAGTTGCGACAGACCTTGGGCGATCAACTGATCATCATGCTCGCGGAAAAGCCTGATCCCGTCGCGTTCGAGGCCTCCAAACAGCATTACTTCCAGTTGCTCGACGAAGGCATCGCCAAGGAGCAGCACGATAAAGAGCGCCAGTACGGCTTCAGCCAGGCCAAGGCCGACTACCTGAGTTTCCTGCAAGCCTTCGACCTGTCGCGTGACCCGAGCAACACCGCAAGCTCCAGCGCCGATTTCCGAGAGCGCTTCAATATTCTGCGCAACGGGCTGATCACCGAACACAAACACGCACTGGATAAAATCAACGGCGTACAGAACGACGCGCGTGATCGCGCCCTGTTGATCGCCGGCCTGCTCGGGCTGGTCGGGCTTGCCGTACTGATTATCGGATTTGTCACGGCCCACGGTGTGGCCCGGCGTTTTGGCGCGCCGATCGAAGCGCTGGCGCAAGCGGCGGACGAAATCGGCAAAGGCAAATACGACGTGACTCTGCCGGTGTCCTCGTCTCTGGAACTGAATCAGCTGACCAAACGTTTCGGTCAGATGGCCGAGGCCTTGCGCGAGCACCAGGCGACCAACGTCGATGAACTGCTGGCCGGGCAGCAACGCCTGCAGGCGGTCCTCGACAGCATCGATGACGGCTTGTTGATGATTGATCGCCAAGGGCAACTGGAGCACCTCAATCCGGTCGCGCAGCGCCAACTGGGTTGGGAAGACGACCGTCTCGGCCAAGGCCTGGGCACCGCCCTCGGCCGACCTGAGCTGGATGCGCAGCTGCAACTGGTGTTGCGCGGCGGCACGCTTGAGCGCGCGCCAGACGATCTGAGCATCGAAGTCGACGGCGAATCACGTTTGCTCACCTACAGCCTGACGCCGGTCAGCCATACCCAAGGGCACATCCTTGGCGCGGTGATGGTGCTGCACGATGTCACCGAGCAGCGTGCGTTCGAGCGAGTGCGCAGCGAGTTTGTCCTGCGCGCCTCCCATGAATTGCGCACGCCGGTCACCGGCATGCACATGGCGTTCGGCCTGTTCCGTGAGCGAGCGAAATTCCCTGAAGAGTCGCGCGAAGCGGACTTGCTCGACACGGTCAACGAAGAAATGCAGCGCTTGATGCAGTTGATCAACGACCTGCTCAACTTCTCGCGCTACCAGAACGGTTTGCAGAAACTCACACTCGCACCGTGTTCCATCGAAGACTTGCTGGAACAGGCGCAACTGCGATTCGCCGAGGCGGCAGAGGCTAAAGGCATTGCCTTGAAGGTCGAAGTGCAGGGGCCATTGCCACGCTTGCAGGCCGATCAGGCGCAACTGGAGCGGGTCCTCGACAACCTGATCGACAATGCCTTGCGTCACACCGCCCGCGACGGGCAAATTCGCTTGCAGGCGCGTCGGCACGGCGAGCGGGTGATCATCAGTGTCGAAGACAACGGCGAAGGCATCGCCTACGGCCAGCAAGGGCGAATCTTCGAACCGTTTGTGCAGGTCGGTCGCAAGAAGGGCGGCGCCGGGCTCGGGCTGGCGCTGTGCAAGGAAATTGTCCAGCTGCACGGCGGCCGCATGGGCGTGTATTCGCGGCCGGGGCAGGGCACGCAGTTTTATATGGCCCTGGCCGTTTAGGCACTGTCGAAACTTCCTGGGCGTGTTCAGGCTTCATCGTCCATGCGCCGCCCGACGAGGCGACGGCCACGGGTGATCAGTTCTATGAACTGCACCGCGCTCAATGCATGAGCGAACAGCCAGCCCTGGCCGAACTTTACCCCCTCACTGCTGAGCAATTGCGCTTGCGATTCCAGCTCGATGCCTTCGGCAATCACTTTCAGATCCAGTGCCTGGGCCATATGAATGATATGCGGCGCGACGCCGCTGCTCGCCGCGTCATGACCGAGTGCGTCGATGAACGCCTTGTCGATTTTCAGACAATCCACAGGCAATGTTTGCAGATAGGCGAGGCTGCAATAGCCGGTGCCGAAATCGTCGATCAGGACCTGATGGCCGACATCGCGCAAGGCTTGCAGGTTTTCCCGCGCCACTACCACATCGATCAGGCCGCGCTCAGTCACTTCGAAGGCAATCTGCCGCGCCGCGACCCGGTGCAAGGTCAGCAGGCGCGCCATGACCTGGCCTACGCGCGGCACCATCACGTCGCAGGCGGCGAGGTTAACCGAGATATAAAGCTGCGGATTGGCCCGCAATAACTGTCCCAGTTGCTCCAGCAAGCGCTGCAGGACGAAGTCGGTCATCTGCCGAATCTGCCCGGTGTTTTCTGCCATCGGTATAAACAGGTCGGGGCTGGTCAGCGTGCCGTCCGGTCGCCGCCAGCGCAGCAGGGCTTCGGCGCCCACGCAGTTGCGGCTGTCGAGATCAAAGATCGGTTGGTAGAGCACCTGCAACTCACCGCGCCGAATCGCGCCGTGCAACTCGGCGTCGAGCGACTGGCGCTGGCGCACCAGCAAGAACACGCAAAAGCCGACGAAGGCGCCGAGCACCACGCACAGCGGAATCACCCACCACCATACGACGGGAATGTGCATGCCGGTGCGTGGCGCGATCAACACCAGCTGATATTCCGGGTTGTCGGTGGGCATGCGGTAGATCAGGCGGGTTTGCGTGACTTGCAAGGCTGCGCTGGCTTTCAGCGGCCACGGTTCGGTTGGCGGCCATGCCTGCGCCTGGCCCAGCACCGGGATGGCCCGAGTGCCGTGATCGAGTACTACCAGCAGGCTGCTCCCGGGCGACAGGTCGACCATGTCGGTGAGGTGCCCGCGCGAGGTAGCCACGCGGAAATTGCCGCGCCCGAGCATCAGCGCCGCGCGGTTTTCATCAGGTTCTGTGGTGGTGTTCAGCCAATAGCTGTAAGTCGGGCCTGTGATATCCGGCGCGCGAGCACTCGACAGGCCTTCCTGACGTGGGCGGTTGGAGCAAGTGCGCGAGGCGTCCATGTAGGCCGCTTCATACACGAAGCGATAGTTAAAGGTGACCTGTTGCAGAGTGGCGATCATTTCATCGTCGCAGCTGCGCAATGGCTGAGCTTCAAGATCGTCGAGGCTTTCGCGCAACTGGCCGAACAGTTGTTCCAGGCGCACCAGAAAACGCTCGCCCTGGGCGTTCATTTCCTGGCTTTCATTCTGCTCGACTTGACGCATCGCCACGAACATTCCGCCGGCAATCAGCAGGCTGGCACTGAGGACAGCCGCAATCATCGCCAAAAACACCGGGCGATAAAACCAGCTACGCAGCGTCTCTCGGGTAGCAGCCATCAGGGGATATCCGAAGAATTACCAATGAGTTATAGCTGCTGATTGTGAATTTGCGCTGACCGTCGGGCGGGCGTCATTATTTTGTCTGATTGAGGACCAGCAGCAGCGCCGCCGTTTGCGCGTCCGGCGTGCCGTCGAAGCGTGCAGGGCGATAGTGCATTTGAAACGCCGCGAGGACATGCCGGGTGGCGATGTCCAGTTCGCCGGTCTGCGGCGTGTCGTAGCCCACGCGCGCCAGCTGCGCCTGGAACCAGCTGATATTCGGCAGCTCGCCGCTGCTGAATATTGCTTGCTGACGCGCCACCGCTTGTTCGTTCGGCCACCGGCCAAGGCCTTCGGCGGCGAGACGCTTCCATGGAAACAATGGACCCGGATCGAGTTTGCGCAGCGGCGCGATATCGCTGTGACCGATGATGTGCTGCGGGCTGATACCGTTGCGCTTGCTGATGTCCTTGAGCAGGGCGATCAGCGATTGAATCTGTGCTTCGCTGTACGGATACCAGAGGCGCCCGGTCGGGGTGTCCTTGAAACCGGGGTTGACGATTTCGATGCCGATCGAACTGGAGTTGAGCCACGTACGTCCCTGCCACTGGCTTTCCCCGGCGTGCCAGGCGCGCTGGTTTTCATCCACCAGCTTGTAGACGGTGCCGCCCTTGTCGTCGCCGATCAGGTAATGGCTGCTGACTTCACCGTGGGTCAGCAGCTGCAGGGAGCGTTCCAGCGAGGCCGAAGTGTAGTGAACAACCACGAACTGGATGCGGCTGTCGTAGTTGGACGAAGGATGGTTGGTGTCATAACGCGGGCCGCTGGCGCAACCGGCCAGAACGAGCAACGAAGCAATAAGGGCGAAAAATTTCATGGCAGAAAAGAGCACACGGGAGACGATAATGCAACAGTGTAACGTAATGCCTTGCATGCCGACGGTCAGCGAGCGCAATTAAACAAAATGGAACAATTTGCTCAACCCAGCTCGACTCGATTGCGACCTGCATTTTTTGCCCGATACAGCGCCTGATCGGCTCGCTTGAGCACCAGATCGCTATGTTCGCCGGCTCTGAATGACGCGAGGCCCATGGAAAGGGTGATCGTCACGCGCTCGCCTTTGAAGTGAAACGGGCAGGCTTCGACCGCCGCTCGCAATGCTTCCAGCAATTTTGCGCCGACTGCTGGCGGTGTGGCGGGCAGCAGCAGAACGAATTCCTCACCGCCAAAACGCGCGATGAAGTCAGAGCCGCGCAGGCGTTTGCGCAACACCGTGGCGATGATCTTCAACACTTTGTCACCGGCCAGATGACCATAGCTGTCGTTGATCCGCTTGAAGTGGTCAAGGTCGAGCATCGCCAGGCTCAAGGTGTTGCCGTGCTGCTGCCATTGCTTGATTTCGTGTTCGAGGCGTTCGCTCCAGGCCGCGCGGTTGGGCAGGCCGGTGAGCGGGTCGATCAGGGCTTTCTGCCGTTGCTCTTCCAGGTGTTCGCGAAACCCCAGGGCTTCCTGTTCCATATGCGCCACGCGCTCGGACAAGCCCTTGAGCCGCGCCGCCACTTCCTGTTCGCGGGCATCGCGCTGCTGGCGGTGCTGGTCCATGGTGCCGAGCAAGCCTTCGAGATGGTTTTCCAGCACTTGCTTGAGGTCATTCAGGTCCGCCGCTTCCTGCACGCTGGTCTGCAATCCGTCGACCTGCTCGCGGATCTGCGTGTCCATCGCCCGCGCCGCCGAGCTGTTGTCGGCGTGGCCGTCGCTGGCGGCTTGCAGGTTGCTCTGAAACGCTTCGAGGCGTTCATTGAGTTGTTGCAGATATGCTTCGAACTCGTGCTGGCCGCTGTCGGTGATTGCCAGCATCAGTGTTGCGAGATCGTCGAGGATCGGAATCAGTTCATACCAGTTCAAGCCATGTTTGAGCCGGTCGCGCATGGCTTCGGCTTGCGGACGATGACGCTCGGGCAGGGTCAGGTCGTCGAGCAGGCCGATCAGCGTGTCTTCGATGTGCCGGGCGACGGAACTGTAGGACGGCTCCGGGGAATCCGGCAGGGCGAACAGGATGTCATGCTCGGACTGCTCCGGGTCGATCGCGGCCAAGGCCTGGGCGATTGGCTCGGGCAGCGGCAGGCTGTCGAGCATCAGCGGTGCGGGATCACCGGGATGGATCAGTTCGTCGGGATTGACCGCTGCGCGTGGCTGAGCGGCATCCGTGGCGAACAGCGGCGCGGGTTCGAAGGGCTGCGCTGACGGCTCGGTCGGGTGAGCGGCGACGTCGCTGGCAACCGTGGGCGGCACGAAAGCCAGCACTTCCTGCGGTTCAATCGGGGTCTGCGCTGTCGGCAGGGGCGTTTCGTCGGGCGGCTCACTGATCGGCGCGGCGGGCGCAACTGTCATGGGCGCGGTCGGTATGGGGGGCGTGATCTCGGGTTCGAGCTGTGCTGCCGCCTCGGCCTGGATGGCCGGCATAACCTCTGCGGCCGATGTGGCTGCTTCTGGCGCCGGCGTTTCCGGCGTATCGCGATTGCCGAACAAGCGTTGCAGCAAGCCCGGACGACCGGGTTCTGCCGGGGTTTCCAGCTGGCTCAACGCCTTGCCTTGCAAGCCACTCAGTTCGCTGAGCAACAACGGCATTTCCCGCGCCGAGCTGACGCGGCCGTCCAGTTGCTTGGCGAATTTCTTCAACGGCTGCGCGACTTCACGCGGCAGCGGCAAGGCCTGTAGCTGCGTGACCAGCGACGTCAGTGCGGTGCTGACCTGTTCGATACGGGTCTCCCGGCGCTGCTCGGAGTCGAGCACGGCTTTTTCCAGGCGTGGCAGCAGGGCGGCGAGGCCGGCGTCCATGTCGTCGGTGCGCACCACGTCGCGCATCTCTTTCATGCACTGATCGACCGCCTTGTCGGTGCCTTCCGCCGCCAGGGTGCTGCGTACCAGACCGCGGCGCAGCAAATCGAGGCGAGCGGCCCAGCGCCGTTCGAGCTTGTCCTGTTGTTCGATGCTTTTGAGGTATTTCTCTTTCCAGCGCTGGGCGTCGTCGCTCATTCAGGGCTTCCGCGAAGGTCAGGCCTCAACGCGGGCAATGCATCGGCCGTGAGCGAACCCGGCAGACGAATCTCTACCGCGACCGGCAGGTGATCGGAAATCGGTTGTGCCAGCACTTCGACCTTTTCCAGAGTCAGGGTCGGGCTGAGCAGAATATGATCAAGGCAGCGCTGAGGACGCCAGCTGGGGAAGGTCGCTTCCACCTGCGGGTCCAGCAGGCCAAGATCGCGTAACGGAGAGTGTTGCAGCAGATCGCTGGCGTGGGTGTTCATGTCGCCCATCAGGACTTGATGCTTGTAGCCACCGATCAGCTCACGAATATAGGCCAGTTGCAGGCTGCGCGTACGCGCGCCAAGGGCCAGATGCATCATCACCACCACCAGCGCTTCCGGACCTTCGCCGAAACGCAGCAGAATTGCCCCGCGACCTTTCGGCCCGGGCAGCGGGTGATCTTCGATCGCCCACGGCTTGAGTCGACTGAGCACGCCGTTGCTGTGCTGCGCCAGTCGGCCGAGGTTGCGGTTGAGTTGTTGATACCAATAGGGGAAGGCGCCGAGCTGGGCCAGATGTTCGACCTGATTGACGTAGCCCGAACGCAGGCTGCCACCATCGGCTTCCTGCAGGGCGACCAGATCGAAGTCGCCGAGCAGATCACCGATCTTTTGCAGATTGCCCGAGCGCCCGGTGTGCGGCAGCAAATGCTGCCAGCTGCGGGTCAGGTAATGCCGATAGCGCTCGGTGCTGATGCCAACCTGGATGTTGAAGCTGAGCAAGCGCAGACGCTGGTCCGCGGGCAAGCCCGTGGACGCCAGGTGATGCTCGTTGACCTGCGGATCATGCAGGCCAACGCTGCGTTCAGACTTCCAGCGGCGCATGGCGAGGGCCGCGCTTAGTTGGCAGCCGCCTTGGTGGCCGCGCGCTCTTTGGCGACGAGGTCGTCAGCCAGCTTCAGCGCTTGTTCGGCGCCCCCGGCCGAGCCGATGTCGAAACGGTATTTGCCGTTGACGATCATGGTTGGCACGCCAGTGATTTCATACTTCTTGGCCAGCTCACGGGCCTTGACGATCTGGCCTTTGATGGCGAACGAGTCGAAGGTGGCGAGGAACTTGTCCTTGTCCACGCCTTGAGTGGCGAGGAAGTCAGCCATGTCGTTCTTGTCGGTCAGCTTCTTGTGTTCTTTCTGGATCGCGTTGAATACCGCAGCGTGAACCTTGTGCTCGACACCCATCGCTTCGAGGGTCAGGAACATCTGGCCGTGAGCGTCCCACGGGCCGCCGAACATCGCCGGGATACGCACGAAGTTGACATCGGAAGGCAGTTTTTCAACCCATGGATTGATCACCGGCTCGAACGCGTAGCAGTGCGGGCAGCCATACCAGAACAACTCGACCACTTCGATCTTGCCAGGCACTGCAACCGGAACCGGGTTGGCCAGTTCGACATAAGGGGCGGCAGGGGCTTCAGCGGCCTGGGCGGTGACGCCGAACAGGCTGGCAGCGACGAGGGCGGCGCTGATGATCAGATTACGCATGCTTTACTCCTGAACAATTTGGGTCGCCTCGCTCGACCTGTTTTCAGACAAGTCCTGGCGGGCATGAGTGCTGTAGTGTAACGGCAGCGGCCACAAAAAAGGGCGGCCAAAGCCACCCTTTTTATACTTGCTGCGATGGATTAATCGAGCGTTAACGTTGCCGGAGATGTCCGTCTCGCTCAGCGCCCGAAACCACGCCTCAGTGCAGGCCCTGAATGTAGCTGGAGACGGCCGCAATGTCTTCGTCGCTCAGCTTGCGGGCGATGGTGCGCATGGTCATCGCGTCACCGTCATTGGCCCGACCGCCTTCTTCCTTGCGGAAGTCGGTCAGCTGTTTGGCAATGTATTGCGCGTGCTGGCCGCCCAGATGCGGGAAGCCGGCGGCGGCGTTGCCAGAACCGTTCGGCGAGTGGCAGCCGGTGCAGGCAGGCAAGCCTTTGTCCAGGTTGCCGCCACGGAACAGCGCTTCACCGCGTGCGACGAGTTTCGGATCGGCGGCGCCGACGCTGCCTTTCTGGCTGGCGAAGTAGGCGGCGAGGTCAGCCAGGTCCTGATCATTGAGGTTGGTCAGCAAGCCGGTCATTTCCAGCACGACCCGCTTGCCGTCCTTGATTTCTTTCAGTTGCTTGGTCAGGTAGCGTTCGCCTTGCCCGGCCAGTTTCGGAAAGTTGGGTGCCATGCTGTTGCCGTCCGGGCCATGGCAGGCTCCGCATACGGCCGCTTTTGCCTGGCCTGCTGCGGCATCGCCGGCAGCATGGGCGAAGCCTGAAATTCCCACGGTCAACAGCAGACTCACGATCAGTTTGTTCATCAGCTAATCCAACTACGGCTAAGGGTTAAGTTATGGACCGGGTTTACTCTCGCTCATCCACAGGATGATGGCCTGGTAATCCTCGGCACTGCAGTCCATGCACAAACCACGCGGCGGCATCGCCTTGAAACCCTGGGTCACGTGTTGCACCAGCGTCCCCATACCTTTCGCCAACCTCGGCGTCCAAGCTTCCTGATCGCCTCTTGCGGGCGCCATGGGTAGTTGGCCGGAATGACAGGCACCACAAACACGGTTGTACACTGCTTCCGGATCCTGTGTAGCCTGTGCGCCGCAAAGCGGCATCAAGACTCCGGCAGCCAGCAGCCATTTCGTCATAAAACGACCTTTTCAGGGTTGAGAGCGATCTGCGTTCTAATGCGCAATCAAGGTTTGTCGCTCTCGTGAACTTCATCCTTCGCTGGGACAAAGCACACACAAAATCTGCGGCATTATATACTGGCGTCACTGAAACGGAAGCGACACCGCGTTCCGCGCCCAATCCCGGCGCCGCCCACATCGGAAATCCCATGCAACTCAAGAATCCCATCCTCGGCCTGTGCCAACAGTCCACGTTCATGCTCAGTGCCGCCAAAGTCGATCAATGCCCTGACGACGAAGGCTTCGAAGTGGCGTTTGCCGGTCGTTCCAATGCCGGTAAATCCAGCGCACTGAACACTTTGACGCACGCCAGCCTGGCGCGGACCTCGAAAACGCCGGGTCGCACACAGCTATTGAATTTCTTCAAGCTAGACGATGATCGGCGTCTGGTCGACCTGCCGGGCTACGGTTACGCAAAAGTACCGATCCCGCTCAAGCAACACTGGCAGCGTCACCTTGAGGCTTACCTCGGTGGCCGGGAGAGTTTGAAAGGTCTGATTCTGATGATGGACATCCGCCATCCAATGACTGATTTCGACCTGCTGATGCTCGACTGGGCCGTCGCGGCCGGCATGCCGATGCACATCCTGCTGACCAAAGCCGACAAGCTCACCTACGGCGCGGCAAAAAACACGCTGCTGAAAGTACAGTCGGAAATCCGCAAAGGCTGGGGCGACTCGATCACCATCCAGCTGTTCTCCGCACCCAAACGCATGGGCCTGGAAGAGGCCTACACCGTCCTGGCCGACTGGATGGAACTGGCAGACAAAAACCCCGAGGCCGCTGCCGAGTAAATTCAGAATGGGAAAAAATTGGTTGTAGTGTGGTCAGGCAAGGCAAAAGTAGCGCTAAAAAGCGGAGTTTAGGGGACCTAAATGAGCATTTTTAGCGATGCTTTTAACGCAGCATGGCCGCGCTACAGCCGATTTTTGGCAAAAAAAAGCCCCGGGATTCAGTGGGGAGGTCGAATTCCGGGGTTCAAGTTCCGAACCGCTAGGGCGGGGTTCAGATATCTGCCAACACTTAACACAACATAGGAGCATCGAAGGGCTTCACCAGCCATTCAGTACCTCTGAGTGTTCAGTCGCCAGATTAGTTCAGATTTTTTTCGAAAAGTTTGGAATAGCTTCCAGCGCGTTCAGGTCTAAGCCCGTTTTCAACGGGTTTGCCGCGACCTCTGTCGCGGCAAGACACGCGCCTCAGTGCGCCTCATCCCAGTTATTGCCCACACCGACTTCAACCAGCAACGGCACATCCAGTGTCGCCGCTTCGCTCATGTGCTGACGAATCTCGGCGCTGACCTGCTCGACCAGATCCTCACGCACCTCCAGCACCAGTTCGTCGTGCACCTGCAGGATGACCCGGGCATCGAGCCCGGACGTCGTCAGCCAGTTGTCCACCGCGACCATGGCTTTCTTGATGATGTCGGCGGCGGTGCCTTGCATCGGCGCGTTGATCGCCGTGCGCTCGGCGGCGGCGCGTTCCTGCGGCTTGTTGGAGTTGATCTCCGGAAGGTACAGGCGACGGCCGAAGAAAGTCTCGACGTAACCCTGATCCGCCGCCTGCGCGCGGGTGCGCTCCATGTACTCGCGAACCCCCGGATAACGGGCGAAATACGTGTCGATGTAGGCCTTGGCGGTCTTCGTGTCGACGCCGATGTCCTTGCCCAGTTTTTGCGCGCCCATGCCGTAGATCAGACCAAAGTTGATCGCCTTGGCGCTGCGACGCTGGTCGGAACTCACCTCCTGCAGCTCGACCTTGAACACTTCGGCAGCGGTGGCGGTGTGCACGTCCAGGTTGTTGCGGAAGGCGTTCATCAGGCCCTCGTCGCGCGACAGGTGCGCCATGATCCGCAGTTCGATCTGCGAATAGTCCGCCGCCAGCAGTTTGTAGCCTTTCGGCGCCACAAAGGCCTGGCGGATGCGTCGGCCTTCAGCGGTGCGCACGGGGATGTTCTGCAGGTTCGGATCGCTGGAAGACAGGCGACCGGTCGATGCCACGGCTTGATGGTACGAGGTGTGGATGCGCCCGGTACGCGGGTTGATCTGCTCCGGCAGGCGATCGGTGTAGGTGCTTTTCAGCTTGCTCATCGAACGGTGCTCCATCAGCACCTTTGGCAAGCGGTGATCGTCCTCGGCGAGTTTCGCCAGCACTTCTTCGGCGGTGGACGGCTGGCCTTTGGCAGTCTTCTTCAGCACCGGCAGGCCGAGCTTTTCGTAGAGGATCACGCCCAGCTGTTTCGGCGAACCGAGATTGAATTCTTCACCGGCGATTTCGAACGCTTCGCGCTCCAGCGCGACCATCTTGTTGCCCAGCTCGATGCTCTGGATACCCAGCAGTTCGGCGTCGACGAAGGCGCCCTGACGCTCGATGCGCGCCAGCACCGGGACCAGCGGCATTTCGATATCGGTCAGTACGCTGGCGAGACTCGGAATCGCATTGAGTTTTTCCACCAACGCCTGATGCAGGCGCAGGGTGATGTCGGCGTCTTCGGCTGCGTACGGCCCGGCCTGTTCCAGCGCGATCTGGTCGAATGTCAGCTGCTTGGCGCCTTTGCCGGCAATGTCCTGAAAGCTCACAGTGGTGTGGTCCAGATATTTCAGCGCGAGGCTGTCCATGTCGTGACGGGTCGCGGTGGAGTTGAGCACGTAGGACTCGAGCATGGTGTCGTAGGCAATCCCGCGCACACTGATGCCTTCGTTCTGATCACCACCGATGGCGCAGTTGGCGAGGATGTTCATGTCGAACTTGGCGTGCTGGCCGACTTTCAGCTTGTCTGGATCTTCAAGAATCGGTTTCAGCGCGCGCAACACGCTGTCGCGATCCAGTTGCTCCGGCACGCCGATGTAGGAGTGGGTCAGCGGGATATAGGCGGCTTCGTTGGCCTGTACGGCAAACGACAGGCCGACCAGTTGCGCCTGCTGCGCGTCGATGCCGGTGGTTTCGGTGTCGAAGGCGAACAGCTTGGCGTTGCGCAGTTTTTCCAGCCAGACGTCAAAGCGTGCCTGATCGAGGATGGTTTCGTACGCGGCCTCAGCAGGCGCAGCGGCTGGCTCGGCGAGTGGCGCGCTGAACAGATCATGCGCGGGCGCCGGTTCGGCCGCCGCGCTCAGTTCCAGGCGCTTGGCGTCGCGATCGAGATCGTTGAGCCAGCTCTTGAATTCCAGCAGGGTATACAGCTCGTACAGCTTGGCTGGGTCTTCCGGGCCCATCTGCAGATCGTCGAGGCCGATATCCAGCGGCACGTCGATCTTGATGGTCGCCAGTTGGTAGGAGAGGAATGCCATCTCCTTGTGCTCTTCGAGCTTGGCCGGCAGGGTCTTGGCGCCGCGAATCGGCAGGCTCGGGACGATGTCGAGGTTGGCGTACAGCTCAGTGAGGCCGCCATTGACCCCAACCAACAGGCCGGACGCGGTTTTCGGGCCGATGCCGGGAACGCCCGGAATGTTGTCGGACGAATCGCCCATCAGTGCCAGATAATCGATGATCTGCTCTGGTGCGACGCCGAATTTCTCCTTCACGCCCTCCACATCCATCGAGCTACCGGACATGGTGTTGACCAAGGTAATGTGGCCGTCGACCAACTGCGCCATGTCCTTGTCGCCGGTCGAGATGATCACCGGGCGATCCGCCGCCGCGCTGCTGCGGGCGAGGGTGCCGATGACGTCGTCGGCCTCGACGCCGTCCACGCACAGCAGCGGGAAACCGAGGGCGATCACGCTCTGGTGCAGCGGCTCGATCTGCACGCGCATGTCGTCGGGCATGCTTGGGCGGTTGGCTTTGTATTCGGCGTACATCTCATCGCGAAATGTCCCGCCCTTGGCGTCGAACACCACGGCGAACGGGCTGTCCGGGTACTGCTTGCGCAGACTCTTGAGCATGTTCAACACGCCCTTG
Organism: Pseudomonas granadensis; assembly: GCF_900105485.1. Classification (GTDB taxonomy): domain Bacteria; phylum Pseudomonadota; class Gammaproteobacteria; order Pseudomonadales; family Pseudomonadaceae; genus Aquipseudomonas; species Aquipseudomonas granadensis. Next base: position 5,670,328 of record NZ_LT629778.1, read on the forward strand.
ACCGCACCGGTCGGCAGGCCTTTGGACGTGGTCAGTGGTGGCAGCGCGTGGAAAGCGCGGTACAGGTAAGAAGAACCGTCCACCAGGACGAGGGGGGCTTGGCTCATGAGCAGGATCAACCTTTTCGGCGGGTCCGGGGCTAGAATAGCGGGACCGTTGACGACAAAGGGACAAGGTTATCATGCGTACGTTAAATCGCTTGCTGCTGGTCGGTCTGATTGCTGTCTCACCGTTGGCCGCGATGGCGGCGGATGATGCGCCGGGGGGAGACCCTGAGGTCACCATCCGTACGGACGGCGACAAGACCATTCAGGAATACAGCCGGAATGGCTTCGTCTATGCGATCAAGGTCACACCCAAGAAAGGCAAACCGTATTTCCTGGTGCGCGCCGATGGTTCGGACGCCAATTACATCCGGTCTGACCAGCCGGATATGCTGATTCCGTCGTGGGAAATCTTTACCTGGAAGTAAGATTCCCGACTTTTAATCGGCGTCGCCTCGCGACGCCTGAACTGAGCAGTTTTTAACCATGTCTGTGTTCACGCCCCTGGCTCGGCCCGAGCTGGAAACCTTTCTCGCCCCTTACGGGCTCGGCCGTCTGCTCGATTTCCAGGGGATCGCCGCCGGCAGCGAAAACACCAATTTTTTCATCAGCCTGGAGCAGGGCGAATTTGTCCTGACCCTGGTCGAGCGCGGGCCGGTGCAGGAGATGCCGTTTTTCATCGACCTGCTCGATGTGCTGCACCAAGCCGATCTGCCGGTGCCCTATGCGCTGCGCACCACGGATGGCGTGGCCTTGCGCGAGTTGAAAGGCAAACCGGCGCTGTTGCAACCGCGTCTGGCCGGCAAGCACATCAAGGTCGCCAATGCCCAGCATTGCGCGCAGGTCGGCGAATTGCAGGCACATCTGCACCTGGCGACTCAGGGCGAGCGCATGATCAAGCGCAAGACCGATCGTGGTCTGGACTGGATGCTGGAGGAGGGTGGCGAGTTCCTGTCGCACCTGAGCGGTGAACCGCAAGCCTTGCTGCAAAAGGCTCTGGATGAAATCACCGTGCAGAAGGAGCGGATTCTGGCGTTGCCTCGGGCGAACATTCACGCCGATCTGTTTCGCGATAACGCCATGTTCGAAGGCACTCACCTGACCGGGCTGATCGACTTCTACAACGCCTGTTCGGGGCCGATGCTCTATGACGTGGCGATTGCCTTGAATGACTGGTGTTCGAGCGAAGACGGCGTGCTCGACGGGCCGCGCGCCCGCGCATTCCTCGGCGCCTATGCGGCGCTGCGTCCGTTCACCGCGGCGGAGGCCGAGTTGTGGCCGACGATGCTGCGCGTCGCGTGTGTGCGGTTCTGGCTGTCACGCTTGATCGCCGCCGAGCAGTTTGCCGGGCAGGATGTGTTGATTCACGATCCGCAGGAATTCGAGCAGCGGTTGGCGCAGCGGCAGCAGGTCAACACACCGTTACCCTTCGCCCTTTAAAAGCTTCGCGAGCAGGGTTTCGATGATTCCTGTGGGAGCGAGCCTGCTCGCGAAGGCGGCACATTCAACATCCCGGTTGACTGAAACAGCGCTTTCGCGAGCAGGCTCGCTCTCAAAGGGGCTGGGTTATCACAACGATTCCAGGCACCCGGCCAGATCATTCCCCAACTTCTCCAGCATCTGCTCATAACCCTGAGCCGTCGCCGGCGTGTAACCCCCCAGCGCATCCAGCTCCGCCAGCTTCACCGGCAGGCCGGCGACCAACGTCTCCGCCAGACGCGGACGCAGCGGGGGTTCGCTGAACACACAGGTCTTGCCGACTTCCTGCAAACGCGTGCGCATCGCCGCGACATGCTGGGCGCCTGGCTGCACTTCAGCCGCTACCGCGAACACCCCGGCGTGCTTCAGGCCATAGGTGTCTTCGAAATAATCAAACGCCTCGTGGAACACGAAGTACGGCTTGCCTTCGACATTGGCCAGACGCTTCTTCAAGCGTTGATCCAAGGCATCCAGACGCTCATCGAATGCCTTGGCATTGCGCTGATAACGCTCGGCATTGGCCGGGTCGGCAGCGCTCAGGTCGGCGGCCATTTTGTCGGCGATCATCCGTGCATTCACCGGCGACAGCCACAAGTGGGCATCCAGCGAGCCGGGGCGATGGTCGTGATCATGGTCGTCGGTTTCTTCGGCGTGGGAATGGTTGTCTTCGGCGAAATGCCGCAGTTTCAGCCCAGGCAGATCCTGCACCGCGACGCTTGGCAGCTTGCGGCCATTGAGTACGCGGGGCAGGAAACCTTCCATGTCCGGGCCGATCCAGTACAGCAGATCGACCGATTGCACCTTCCGTACGTCGGATGGGCGCAGCGCATAGTTATGCGGCGAGGCGCCCGGCGGCAGCAGTACTTCGGGAACCGCTACGCCGTCCTGCACGGCTGCGGCAATCAGCTGCAACGGCTTGATGCTGGTGAGCACTTTGACCTCGGCCTGAGCCGAACCGATCAGCAGGAAACTGGCGATAAAAGCCACAAAAACAGAAAAAATTCGGGACACGATGACCACTCAAGGAGGCGAGAACGGGTAACATAATAACGTCTCTATCAAAACTCGTCGCCGCCCATGCCTATTACACCGATCGCCAGCCGTCCCCACGACCACTCACATTGCGTGCACAGCGCGCTGTCCGAGGCCGATACCCTGTGCGCCCAGAAAGGCCTGCGCCTGACTGCCCTGCGCCGCCGGGTGCTGGAGCTGGTCTGGCAGAGCCACAAGCCGCTGGGCGCGTACGACATTCTTGCCGTGCTCAGCGAGCAGGACGGCCGTCGCGCAGCGCCGCCGACCGTTTATCGGGCGCTGGATTTCCTCTTGGAAAACGGTCTGGTGCACCGCATCTCCTCGCTCAACGCCTTCGTCGGCTGCGTCCACCCGGAGCACGCGCATCAGGGCCAGTTCCTGATCTGCCGGGTGTGCCACGCCGCCATCGAGCTTGAACAAAAAGTGATCAGCGACGCGATCATCAACAGCGCCAGAGATGTTGGCTTCATCGTTGAAGCGCAGACCGTCGAAGTGGTCGGCCTGTGCTCCGGTTGTCAGGGGGCTTGATGAGCAACGCGCTGATCCGTCTGGAACAGATCGCCGTCACATTTGCCGGGCAGACCGTGCTGGACAATATCGAATTGAGCGTCGAGCCGGGGCAGATCGTCACCCTGATCGGGCCCAACGGCGCCGGCAAGACCACGCTGGTGCGCGCCGTGCTCGGCTTGCTCAAACCGGACAGCGGCAGCGTCTGGCGCAAGCCGAAACTGCGCGTTGGCTACATGCCGCAGAAACTGCATGTCGATCCAACCCTGCCGCTCTCGGTGTTGCGCTTTCTGCGTCTGGTGCCGGGGGTTGATCGTCCGCGAGCGTTGGCCGCATTGAAGGAAGTCGGCGCCGAGCATGTGATCGACAGCCCGGTGCAAAGCGTTTCCGGCGGTGAAATGCAGCGCGTATTGCTCGCTCGGGCATTACTGCGTGAGCCGGAACTGCTGGTGCTCGACGAACCGGTGCAAGGCGTCGACGTCGCCGGGCAGGCCGAGCTGTACAGCCTGATCACCCGCCTGCGCGACCGCCATGGCTGCGGTGTGTTGATGGTTTCCCACGATCTGCATCTGGTCATGAGCACCACCGATCAGGTGGTTTGCCTCAATCGTCACGTCTGCTGCTCCGGGCATCCCGAGCAGGTCAGCGGCGACCCGGCGTTCGTTGAACTGTTCGGCAAGAACGCGCCGAGCCTGGCGATCTATCACCACCATCACGACCACGCCCACGACCTGCACGGTTCGGTGGTCAAAGGCCCGGTTGCCGGGCAACCCCATGTTCACGGAGACCACTGCAAGCATGGCTGATTTTTTGTTGTATGCCCTGCTTGCAGGTCTGGCATTGGCGTTGGTGGCAGGGCCGTTGGGTTCGTTCGTGGTGTGGCGGCGCATGGCTTATTTCGGCGACACCCTGTCCCACGCCGCGTTGCTCGGCGTGGCCCTGGGCTTTTTGCTGGATGTCAGCCCGACGGTGGCGGTGACGGTCGGTTGCCTGCTGCTGGCGGTGTTGCTGGTGACCTTGCAGCAGCGCCAGCCGCTGGCCTCCGACACGTTGTTGGGAATTCTTGCGCCGAGCACCCTCTCTCTCGGCCTGGTGGTACTAAGCTTCATGCATGAAGTGCGGATCGACCTGATGGCCTATCTGTTCGGCGACCTGCTGGCGATCAGCCCGACCGATCTGGCGTGGATTCTCGGCGGCACGGCGGCGGTGCTGGTGTTGCTGGTGACGCTGTGGCGGCCCTTGCTGGCGGTTACCGTGCACGAAGAGCTGGCGCGGGTCGAAGGACTGCCGGTGGCCGGCCTGCGCATGGCACTCATGCTGTTGATCGCGGTAGTGATCGCAGTGGCGATGAAAATCGTCGGGGTGTTGCTGATTACTTCGCTGCTGATCATCCCGGCGGCTGCGGCACAGCGTCACGCCCGCTCGCCTGAGCAGATGGCGCTGGGCGCGAGCCTGCTGGGCATGCTCGCGGTGTGTGGCGGGCTGGCGCTGTCGTGGTTCAAGGACACCCCGGCGGGGCCGTCAATCGTTGTGACGGCCGCCGCACTGTTTCTGCTGAGTTTTGTTCTGCCCCGTCGAGGGGTGTAGACTTGCTCGCTTTTTGCGCAATTAGAGAGTCGCAGGAATGAAGCCGTTCGCCTCCCGTTATCTGCTCCTTGTCGCATTTTCCGTGCTGCTGGGCGCCTGCCAAAGTACGCCGCCGGTGGCTGAAGTCCCCGACGCGCGGGCTACGGCCATCGCACAGCTGGAGCAAAGCCTGGCCAGCAGCGAACTGGCCACCGCCGAAGACCAGTTGGCCGCTTTGCAGGCCGCAGCCCCCAACGATCAGTCCCTTGAGCAATACCAGCGGCAACTGGCCGAGGCGTACCTGCGCCGCAGTCAGATCGTGCTGCAGAAGGGCGATGTCAACGCCGCAGCCACCGCGTTAAGCCGCGCCCGTGTGCTGATGCCCAAGGCGCCAGCGCTGACCGGTGGCGTCAACGGCGCCATCACCGAAGCGCGCAAGGCCGAGCTGGAAAAGGCCGAGGCTGCATTACTCGCCGCCGAAGCCCGGCCGAAAGCCAGGGTGATCGACCCGACCGCCGAAAGCACCACGGTTGCGCTGAACATCCATGATATCCACAAGCTTCAGCGGCAACTCGACGCGATCGCCGCCGATGTCGTGAATTACGAATGTGCCGTCAGCATCCAGGCGCCGCGCACGGCGGATTATCCGTGGCTCGCGACGTTGCTGAGCAAGCGGGTTAAAAAGCTCAATCCGGATCTTGATCTGCAGATCGAGAAGCAGATTGTGCGCACGGTGCCGGCGCAGATGGTTTTAAGCCCGCGCAAGCCATAAAAAGCATCGCGGGCAAGCCCGCTCCCACAAGGACAATATGACCCTGTGGGAGCGGGCTTGCCCGCGATGGCGTTGTTACTGTCAGCGAAGATTTTTAGGCTGGAATCGCCTTGGCCTTAGGCTCCCGCGCCCAAACCCGATGCTCGCCAATCGCAGCGAAGAACGGCTTGGTCAACGCAGCCACATCCGCGCCCTGCAACAACCCGGCATCCGCCTCCAGTTTGAGCAAATCCTGCAACTGCTTGGCGTCGCCGTGCAGCGCAATCGCCTTCAGGTGTTTGTAGGCCTCAAGCAGGTAATGCAACGCCACGCCGTCAGCGCTCAGTGCCTTGATCGACGCCGCGCCACCCGGCACGAACACCGCGTCGAAGGCGATTGATGGCATGCCTTCCATCGACGCATCCACCGGCAATGCCTTGCCGTCCGCGGTTTTTACCGGCGCCGAAGTCGGGCCGAGCACTTTGGCGTGCGCGCCTTCGGCTTTCAGCGCTTTTTTCATCGCGTCGATGGCTGCGGCGTCTACGCCATTGGCCGCAAGGATCGCCACTTTGCGCGTCTTGATATCACCCGGCAGCAGGTTGGCCTGGCTCAGCGCTGGCGAGCGTTCCAGTGAGGTCTTGCGAACCTCGACGGTGCCTTGGGTTGGCGCTGGCAAACCGAGGTTTTCCGCGACGCGCTTCGCTAGCGTCAGGTCGATATTGGCGAGAATTTCGTTCACTTCCCGTGCGCGGATGAACTCGCGCTCGACCTTGCCCAGCTCGAAGCTGTAGGCCGCGATGATGTGCTCCTTCTCGTGGTCGCTCATGCTGTTGAAGAACAGCCGCGCCTGGGAGAAGTGGTCACCGAACGATTCGCTGCGCTGACGGATCTTGGCGGCGTCGATGCGCTCTGGATAGCTCTCGAAACCACCGTCCTGCGCGGCCGGCGGGGTTTCTTTCGGCCAGCCGCCATCGATCGAGTTCGGCTCATAGGAGGCGCGGCCTTTGTCGATGGTGGTGCGATGCTGCGCGTCACGCTGGCCGTTGTGGAACGGCGCGACCGGGCGGTTGATCGGCAACTCATGAAAATTCGGCCCGCCGAGTCGGCTGATCTGCGTATCGGTGTAGGAAAACAGCCGGCCTTGCAGCAGCGGGTCGTTAGAGAAGTCGATGCCTGGCACGATATGGCCCGGGCAAAACGCGACCTGTTCCACTTCGGCGAAGAAGTTGTCCGGGTTGCGGTTTAGGGTCATTTTGCCCAGCGGCGTGATCGGTACGATTTCTTCGGGGATGATCTTGGTCGGGTCGAGAATGTCGAAATCGAAGGCGTGTTCGTTTTCCTCCTCCACGATCTGCACGCCGAGCTCCCATTCCGGGTAGTCGCCCATTTCGATCGACTCCCACAGGTCCCGACGGTGGTAGTCGGTGTCTTTACCAGCCAGCTTCTGCGCCTCGTCCCACACCAGCGAGCAGGTGCCGGCAGTCGGGCGCCAGTGGAATTTGACGAAGCGCGATTTGCCCTCGGCGTTGATCAGGCGGAAGGTGTGCACGCCGAAGCCCTGCATGCTGCGCAGGCTTTTCGGGATGGCGCGATCGGACATCGCCCAGATCACCATGTGCGCCGATTCCGGCACCAGCGAGACGAAGTCCCAGAAGGTGTCGTGAGCCGAGCCGCCGGTAGGAATTTCATTGTGCGGTTCGGGTTTCACCGCGTGGACGAAGTCGGGAAACTTGATCGCGTCCTGAATGAAGAACACCGGCATGTTGTTGCCGACCAGGTCGAAGTTGCCTTCGTCGGTGAAAAACTTCACCGCAAACCCTCGTACGTCACGCACGGTATCGCCGGAACCGCGCGGGCCCTGTACCGTGGAAAAGCGCACGAACACGGGGGTTTTCTTCCCCGGATCCTGCAGGAAACCAGCTTTGGTCAGTGCCGCGTGGTTCTCGTAGCTCTGGAAGAAGCCATGGGCCCCGGTGCCACGGGCGTGAACAATGCGTTCTGGAATGCGCTCATGGTCGAAGTGCGTGATTTTCTCACGCATGATGAAGTCTTCCAGCAGCGACGGCCCGCGTGGCCCGGCTTTTAGAGTGTTCTGGTTATCGGCGATCTTCACGCCCTGATTGGTGCGCAGGGCCTGACCGGTGGCGTCGGAACGGAATTCTTCCAGGCTCTCGAGCTTGGCGTTGGTGTTGGCGCGATCCGGGGTATCGGTCCCGGCCAGTTCGCTTTTAGCGGGTGCAGGCTTTTTGATGCTCATCAGACGTAAACTCCTCGTTTGGCCCCGGATGCCTTCCGCAGACCCTTGAGTGATTCCCGGGCACGGCACCCAGGGTTTCAAGTCGCTTACTTAGTGACTGGCGAGCGTTTCAGCCGTTCCGTTTATCTGACCTTTGATCGTGTTATTGCCAAATCGAAGGTTAATTGCGAAATAAATGCTAAGAACCTCTATACGGACAGGCTAAAATGCGCGCCCGGCTAACCGCTGATCCTTTTCCAACGCGCCCCACAAGGTTCGCTACGTGATCGAGTTTCAAAACGTGCACAAGACTTACCGCGTCGCCGGTAAGGACATCCCCGCGCTGCACCCAACCAGTCTCACCATCGAGAACGGTCAGGTGTTCGGCCTGATTGGCCATTCCGGTGCGGGAAAAAGTACCCTGCTGCGTCTGATCAATCGCCTGGAAGATTCCAGCGGCGGCAAGATCATTGTCGACGGCGAAGAAGTCACCGCGCTGGACGCCAACGGCCTGCGCCGTTTCCGCCAGCAAGTCGGAATGATCTTCCAGCACTTCAACCTGCTGGCGTCGAAGACGGTCGCGGATAACGTCGCGTTGCCGCTGACCCTGGCCGGCGAACTGTCGGGCAGCGACATCGACAAACGCGTCGCCGAATTGCTCGCGCGGGTTGGTCTGTCCGATCACGCGAAGAAATACCCGGCACAATTGTCCGGCGGCCAGAAACAGCGCGTCGGCATCGCCCGCGCCCTGGCGACCAAGCCGAAGATTCTGCTGTGCGACGAGGCCACCAGCGCCCTCGACCCGCAGACCACCGCCTCGGTTTTGCAACTGCTGGCCGAGATCAACCGCGAACTGAAGCTGACCATCGTCCTGATCACCCACGAGATGGACGTGATCCGTCGCGTCTGCGATCAGGTGGCGGTGATGGACGCCGGGGTCATCGTCGAGCAAGGTTCGGTGGCCGATGTGTTCCTGCATCCGCAGCACCCGACGACCAAGCGTTTCGTTCAGGAAAGCGAGCAGATCGACGAAAGCGAGCAGCGCGACGATTTCGCCCACGTGCCGGGCCGGATCGTGCGTCTGACCTTTCAGGGCGAAGCGACCTACGCGCCGTTGCTCGGTACTGTCGCCCGGGAAACCGGCGTTGACTACAGCATCCTCGCCGGCCGCATCGACCGCATCAAAGACATTCCGTACGGGCAATTGACCCTCGCCGTCACCGGTGGCGACATGGAAGCGGCCTTTGCCCGCTTCACCGCCGCTGACGTTCACATGGAGGTATTGCGCTAATGGAAATGTTTGACGCTGCAATCAAGCAATACGACGCCGCGATAGAAGCCATCAAGCTGTTCTTCCAGAACATCGACTGGCTCGAAATCGGCCTCGCCACCAACGACACTTTGCTGATGCTCGGCGGCTCGCTGTTGTTTACGGTTCTGCTCGGTCTGCCACTGGGCGTGCTGCTGTTTCTCTGCAGCCCGCGTCAGTTGCTGGAGAACCGAGTCCTCTACGCGATCCTGTCGGTTATGGTGAACATCCTGCGTTCGCTGCCGTTCATTATTCTGCTGATCGTGATGATCCCGTTCACCGTGCTGATCACTGGCACGTCGTTGGGCGTGGCCGGTGCGATTCCGCCACTGGTGGTCGGTGCCACGCCGTTCTTCGCGCGGCTGGTGGAAACCGCGCTGCGTGAGGTTGATCGCGGCATCATCGAAGCGACCCAGTCGATGGGCGCGACCACGCGGCAGATCATCATCAATGCCCTGCTGCCGGAAGCACGTCCAGGCATCTTCGCGGCGATTACGGTGACAGCGATTACACTGGTGTCCTACACGGCGATGGCCGGTGTGGTCGGCGCCGGTGGGCTGGGTGACCTGGCGATCCGTTTTGGTTACCAGCGTTTCCAGACCGACGTGATGATCGTCACTGTGGTGCTGTTGCTGATTCTGGTGCAGGTGTTGCAGATGGTCGGCGATCGACTGGTCGTGCATTTCTCGCGCAAATAAGCGGTTTTTAATCAAGAGAGGCGCGGGCCATTCGCTGGCGAGCGCCATCACAAGGAGTTCGCTGAATGAAAAAACTGATCGCTGCTTTTGCTGCCGTTGCAGCATTCTCGGCGCAAGCCGAAACCCTGACCGTTGCCGCCACCCCGGTGCCGCACGCGGAAATCCTCGAGTTCGTCAAACCGGCGCTGGCCAAGGAAGGCGTGGATCTGAAGGTCAAGGTATTCACTGACTACATTCAGCCAAACGTGCAGGTGGCGGAAAAGCGTCTGGACGCGAACTTCTTCCAGCACCAGCCGTACCTCGATGAGTTCAACAAGGCCAAGGGCACCAGCCTCGTTGCCGTGACCGGTGTGCATCTGGAGCCGCTGGGTGCCTACTCGAGCAAATACAAGAAAATCGAAGAGCTGCCGGGCGGCGCCAACGTGGTGATTCCGAACGATGCCACCAACGGCGGCCGCGCGCTGTTGTTGCTGGCCAAGGCCGGCGTGATCACTTTGAAGGATCCGACCAACATTCTGTCGACCATCAAAGACATCGCCGAAAACCCCAAAGACCTGAAATTCCGTGAACTGGAAGCCGCGACCATCCCGCGTGTGCTGACTCAGGTCGATCTCGCGCTGATCAACACCAATTACGCGCTGGAAGCCAAGCTCGATCCGTCCAAGGATGCGCTGGTGATCGAAGGCAACGACTCGCCGTACGTGAACATCCTCGTCTCCCGCGCGGACAACAAGGACGGCGACGCGATGAAGAAACTGGCGGCTGCGCTGCACAGTCCGGAGGTGAAGCAGTTCATCACCGAGAAGTACAAGGGCGCGGTGCTGCCGGCGTTTTGATTTCGGTTGCTGCAATAAAAAAGGGGACGCCATGAGCGTCCTCTTTTTTTGTGTTTGGTGTTTCGCTTTGGAACTGTTTTGAATTCAACCCTCACCCCCGCCCTCTCCCGCAGGGAGAGGGAGCCGACCGAGGTGTCTTGCGTCATACATCGACCTGGAAGATCGGGTCGATTATGGATTCAGCACGGGCTTTACAGGTCAGCATAACTCCTGAATATCCCCCAATCAGTCCCCTCTCCCTTTGGGAGAGGGTTAGGGTGAGGGGCTTTTGATCCTGGGCGATTAATTGCCGTTGAGCATCACCGGCAACTGCGCAACCAGCTTGGCATTGTTCAACGGCGCCCGGATAAACCCGCGCTGCTTGCCGTCCGGGCCGATCACCGCCAGGTTGCCGCTGTGATCCACCGTGTAATTGGGCTTGCTGGTGTCGGCCGGAATAAACGGAATGCTCACCGCATTGGCAACCTTCTGCAGCTCCTCGATCGATGCCGGCGTCAGGCCAATGAACTGCGGATCGAAATACCCCAGGTACTGCTTCAACTGTTTTGGCGTATCGCGGTTCGGGTCAACGCTGACCAGCACGATCTGCAGCTTGTCCACCGCATCCTTGGGCAATTCGCTCTTGATCTGGCGCAGTTGCGCAAGCGTGGTCGGGCAGATGTCCGGGCAGAAGGTGTAGCCGAAAAACAACAGGCTCCATTTGCCCTGCAGTTCATTGATGGCCAGCGGTTTGCCGTCCTGATCGGTCATGGTCACATCCGGCAGGGTGCGGCTTTGCGGCAGCAGAATGATTCCGGCGTCGATCAGCGCGGTCGGGTCGCCCTGGCCTTTGCCGCTCAGCACCTTGTTGACGGTCAGGCCCAGGATCAGCGCGATCACGGCGACGAGGATGAAAACGGTTTTCTGGGTTCGGGTCATAGGTTCAACAGTAAGTAGTGGTCTACGAGCAGGGCGATGAACAACAGGAACAAGTACCAAATAGAGTACTTGAAGGTGTTGATCGCCGCGTGCGGCCGAGTGCCACGGTACAGCACCACGGCCCATTGCAGAAACCTCGCGCCCAACGCCAGCGCACAGACCAGATACAGCACGCCGCTCATGTGAATCACGTACGGCAACAGACTCACCGCCAGCAGCGCGAAGGTGTACAGCAGAATGTGCACTTTGGTGTAGTGCTCCCCGTGCGTCACCGGCAGCATTGGAATGTCGGCCTTGGCGTATTCCTCTTTGCGGTGGATGGCCAGCGCCCAGAAATGCGGCGGCGTCCAGGCGAAGATGATCAACACCAGCAGCAGCGGTTCGGCGCTGACGTGACCGGTGGCGGCGGTCCAGCCGAGCAATGGCGGTGCGGCGCCGGCGAGGCCGCCGATGACGATATTTTGCGGCGTCGCGCGTTTGAGGAAACCGGTGTAAACCACCGCGTAACCAAGCAACGAGGCGAGGGTCAGCCACGCCGTCAGCGGGTTGGTGAAGGCCAGCAACAAGGCCTGACCGAGCAGCGCCAGCACCAGCGCAAACGTCAGCGCTGCCACAGGCGAAACCCGGCCCTCTGCCAATGGGCGCTTGTGCGTACGCGCCATCACCGCATCGATGCGCCGGTCCACGACATGATTGACCGCCGCCGCGCCGCCCGCGCACAGCGCGATACCGAGATTGCCAAACACCAGCACCGTCCACGGCACGCCCGCGCGGGTGGCGAGGAACATGCCGACCAGCGAGGTGATCAGCATCAGCACCACGACTTTCGGCTTGGTCAGCTCCAGATAATCGCGCCACAGCGCTTGCGTCGGACGTTCGCCGATCAGACTCGCCATGGCGTTCCTCCTTTCAGTGCAATGGGCGCGACGGCGTGTTTACGCGGGCTGAGGTGCCAGCGTGCGAGCGCCGGTCGGGTGACCCGGACGAGGCGGGTGCGTGCGTGATAATTGACCAGCACCATGCTCAGCAACAGCGCCGCGCCACCGATGTTGTGCGCGACCGCGACTGCCAGCGGCAGATGGAACAGCACGTTGCTGATACCGAGGCTGATTTGCGCGGCGAGGGCCACCAGCACCAGCCCGGCCAGACGCGTCATGCCCACTACTTTCAACTGCCAGGCCAGCCCGAGCAGCACGACCGTCACCAGCAGCGCGCCGATGCGATGGGTCAGGTGAATCGCGGTGCGCGCATCACTGTCGAGTTGCCCGCCGAGGTAGTTCGGCCCGATGTGCTGGGTCAGGTGAAAGCCATTGGCGAAATCCGCCGGCGGCAGCCATTGCCCATGGCAGGTCGGGAAGTCGATGCACGCCACCGCGGCGTAGTTGGAGCTGACCCAGCCGCCGAGAGCAATCTGCCCGATGACCAGCAACAACCCGGCCGTGGCCCAATATTGCAAACGCCTGGGCACGGTCAGCGCCGGCAGTACGCCGGACAAGCGCAGCGTCAGCAGAAACAGCAGGCTCAAGGTCGCGAAGCCGCCGAGCAAATGCCCGGTGACCACCTGCGGCCAGAGCTTGAGCGTCACCGTCCACATGCCGAACGCCGCTTGCGCAAACACCACCGCCAGCAGAAACAGCGGCAGCTTCAACGGCAGCCCCGGATGGCGGCGATTGACCCAGGCGCGGCCGGCCAAAACGGCAATCAGCAAACCGAGGGTGCCGGCGAAATAACGGTGAATCATCTCGTTCCAGCCCTTGTGCGCTTCCACCGGCGAGTCCGGGTAATGCAGTTCGGCATGGGCCAGTTGCGCCTCGCTTTTCGGCACGCTGATAAACCCGTAGCAACCCGGCCAGTCGGGGCAGCCGAGGCCGGCGTGAGTCAGGCGCGTGTAGGCGCCAAGCAGCACGACAATCAGCGCCAGCAGGGTGGCAAACAGCGCGAGGCGAAATCCAGGTTTGGCCATGACGATGCCCTTATCCGATGTTGGACAGTTTCAGCAGATGCCGCAGGTCGTTGAGCAGATCCTTGCCTTTCACGTTCGGCTCGTAGCGCAGCACCAGATTGCCGTGCGGGTCGATGATCCACAGTTGTGGCGTGGCTTTATCGCCGGTGGTCTTGCTGAAGGCGGCAGCGTCCAGCGGATAGCGCTGCAGTTGCGGATACTCGCGTGTGAGCTTGGCCTCGTAGTCAGCGCTCAGCGGTTGCGCCGCGGCGAGGGCATGGCTGGCGCGCCCGGCTTCGCGACCGAGACCGATCTGGATCTGCCGCGCCAGATACACCAGTTGCTGGCAATCCACCGCACACGCGGTTGGCGCGGTCACCAGCAATTGCCAGCGCTCCTCGTCCGCCTGCACGCCGAGGTCGGCTCGGGTCTGGCCGTTGCCGATCAGTTCGCCGTGATAGCTGCGGCCCTCGGGTACCCAGAACTGCAATTTGTACATGCCGGTGGCGAGGATCATCGGCCCGACCACGCCGAGCACAATCAACAGCAGCTGGATGCGTCCGCGACGGCGGCTGACGGCAGGTTTGGCTTCAGACATGCTGGGTGGATTCATGGCCGTTCCCATGGTGCTTCTCCTTTGCGTTGTGCAAGCCCAAATAAACGTAGAGACCGAGCAGGGCGGTCGCCATGGCGAACCACTGCACGGCATAGCCGAGGTGTTTTTCCGGGCCCATCGCGACTACCGGCCAATCGGTCTGATAGCTGGCCGGGCCGGGTTCGGCGCGCACTTCATAGGCGAAACCGTCGCGCTCAAGGGCTTGCCAGAGCTTGCCCGGCTCGACGGCGGTGACGGTTTGCGGCCAGGTGCGGCTGACCGGATCGGCATGCAATTGGAACGTCGCGCCGGGGGCGACGTAGACCCAGGCGTCGAGCGTCAGCGCATCAGTAGGCGTGGAGAACTGCGGCGCGACACGGCGATCCGGCCACGGCAGCCAGCCGCGATTGACCAGCAGCCACAACCCGCTGCGCTGATCCTGAAACGGTTGCAGCAACTCGACGCCAACCTTGCCGCCACGCTGGCGGTTATCGAGCAACAAGCTGTGCGCGGCATCGAATTGGCCGTGCAGACGCACGCGGCGATAAGCCGGATCGGCGCTGGTTGCGAGTTCGCTGCTGGCCATCGGTTCGGCCGCACGGCGCTCGGCATAGCTGGCCAGCAGCGCGGTTTTCTCCGCGCCGCGGCCCAGTTGCCAAAAGCCCAGCGCGATCATCAGCGGCAGCAACAACGCGACCACTACGGTCGGTATCACCCCCGGCCGGAAGCGCTTCATGGCCGCGCCACAAAGTCAGTCGTCGCGCTCGCTATACTCAACTGCATCGCCTGTCCCCCGGAGTTCTTCCCATGCTCAAAGCAGCGATCGTCCTGATGCTGATTGCCACGGTGATCAGCCTGTTCAGCGGCCTGTTTTTCCTGGTCAAGGACGACAGCAGCTCCAATCGCCTGGTCATCGCCTTGAGTGTTCGGGTGGCCTTGGCCGCCGTCACCGTCGGCCTGATCGCCTGGGGTTTCTACAGCGGCCAACTGGTATCCCACGTGCCGTGGTAGCTGCTAGCTTCAAGCGGCAAGCTACAAGTTAAGAGCCATCCCGCTTTGACTTGAGGCTTGCAGCTAGCAACTTGCAGCTGCTGTCAAAGCACATAGACGAAGAAGAACAAGCCGATCCACACCACGTCGACGAAGTGCCAATACCAGCTTGCGGCTTCGAAGCCGAACTGGTGCTCGTTGTCGAAATGGCCCTTCATGATCCGCATCAGCATCACGAACAGGATGATCGTGCCGATGGTCACGTGGGCGCCGTGGAACCCGGTGAGCATGAAGAACGTCGCACCGTAGATGCCCGAACCGAGGGTAAGTCCCAGCTCCTTGTAGGCGTGGATGTATTCCTCGGCCTGGAAGCCAAGGAACGCAATGCCCAGCAGCACAGTGATCGCCAGCCACAGTTTCAGCGCGCCGCGATGGCCCTTCTTCAAGGCGTGGTGGGCGATGGTGATGGTCACGCTGGAGCTGACCAGCAGAATGGTGTTGATCAGCGGCAGGCCCCATGGGCTGATGACATCCTTGGGCGGCGGAAAAAGCTTCGGGTCCGGGTTGTTCAACAGTGGCCAGACGTACTCGAAATTCGGCCAGAGCATCTCCGACAAACCCTTGCTGCCTTCGCCGGCCAGACCGGGCGCGGAAACCACGCGGATATAAAAAAGCGCGCCGAAAAAGGCGACAAAGAACATCACCTCGGAAAAGATGAACCAGCTCATGCCCCAGCGGAACGAGCGATCCAGCTGTGGGCTGTAGAGACCCGCGCGGCTTTCCTTGATCACCGCGCCGAACCAGCCGAACAACATGTACGCCAGCAACAGCCCGCCGACGAAAAAGATCAGCGGGCCGTGGGAATCCGGGCGCGCTGCCTTCAGATCGTTGAACCAGGTAGCCAGGCCGTACACGGTGACGAACATCCCGAGCGTGGCGATGATCGGCCATTTGCTCTGGGCCGGGACGTAATAGTGCTCATGAGTTGCCATTTATTGTTCTCCTTATCGGCCACGCTCAGCCGCCGGTATTAACAGCCACCGGTGGATGTCGGGCGGTGATATCGAACAGCGTGTAGGACAGCGTCAGGTGCTTCACTTCCTTGGGCATGTCGCGGTCAACGATGAAACGCACCGGCATCTCGATTTGTTCACCGGGCTGCAGCACCTGCTGGGTAAAGCAAAAGCATTCGGTCTTGTGAAAAAACGCCGCCGCGTTGCTCGGCGCGATGCTCGGCACCGCTTGCGCACTCATCGGCTTGTCGGTGGGGTTGCGCGCAATGAACACCATCTCGTTGACCGCACCGGGGTTGGCGGTCAGTTCGTCATGCTTGGGATAGAAATCCCATGGCATGTCGGCGGTGTTGGTCGAGAGAAACTGCACGCGCACCTGGCGCGAAGTGTCGACCACTTGCTCGCCCTCGTACTGCCCGCCGGTCTTGCCGTTGATGCCGAAGGCCTTGCACATCACGTCGTAGATCGGCACCAGGGCAAAACCGAAGACGAACATTGCCACCACCACCAGCAGCAGGCGGGTGACCAGTTTTTTCAGCGAGATCGAGTCAGCCATGGTGTTTGACCTCTGCCGAGAACCCTGTGGGAGCTGGCAAGCCAGCTCCCACAGAGATTTTCACAAGGCTGAAGGTTTTCATTTCACTTCCGGCGGCGTGGTAAAGGTGTGATACGGCGCCGGCGACGGCACGCTCCACTCCAGGCCTTCGGCGCCATCCCACGGTTTGGCCGGGGCCGGTGCGCCGCCACGAATGGTCTTGATGACGATGAACAGGAAGAAAATCTGCGTGGCGCCGAACATGAACGCGCCGATCGACGAGACCATGTTGAAGTCGGCGAACTGCAGGTTGTAATCCGGAATCCGTCGCGGCATGCCTGCCAGCCCGACGAAGTGCATCGGGAAGAAAGTCAGGTTCATACCGACGAACGACAGCCAGAAATGCAGCTTGCCGAGGGTTTCGTCGTACATGTGCCCGGTCCATTTCGGCAGCCAGTAATAGGCCGAAGCGAAGATGCCGAAGATCGCCCCCGGCACCAGTACGTAGTGGAAGTGCGCAACGACGAAGTAGGTGTCCTGGTACTGGAAGTCCGCCGGAGCGATCGCCAGCATCAGCCCGGAGAAACCGCCGATGGAGAACAGAATCACGAACGCCACCGCGAAGAGCATCGGCGTCTCGAAGGTCATCGAGCCCTGCCACATGGTGCTGGCCCAGTTGAACACCTTCACCCCCGTCGGTACGGCGATCAGCATGGTCGCGTACATGAAGAACAATTCGCCCACCAGCGGAATGCCGACCACAAACATGTGGTGCGCCCAGACGATGAACGACAGGAAGGCGATGCTCGCCGTCGCGTAAACCATCGAGGTGTAACCGAACAGCGG
Organism: Pseudomonas granadensis; assembly: GCF_900105485.1. Lineage (GTDB taxonomy): Bacteria > Pseudomonadota > Gammaproteobacteria > Pseudomonadales > Pseudomonadaceae > Aquipseudomonas > Aquipseudomonas granadensis. The sequence goes on from NZ_LT629778.1 coordinate 5,687,625, forward strand.
TTTGCGCGCGAAGGTCGGGATGATCTGGCTGACCGCGCCGAAGGCCGGCAGGATCATGATGTACACCTCGGGGTGGCCGAAGAACCAGAACACATGCTGGAACAGCACCGGGTCACCACCGCCGGCAGCGCTGAAGAAACTGGTGCCGAAGTGGATGTCCATCAGCATCATCGTCACGCACCCGGCCAGCACCGGCATCACTGCGATCAGCAGGAACGCGGTGATCAGCCAGGTCCAGACGAACAGCGGCATTTTCATCAGGGTCATGCCGGGGGCGCGCAAGTTGAGAATGGTCGCGACCACGTTGATCGCGCCCATGATCGAGCTGATGCCCATCAGGTGAATGGCGAAGATGAAGAACGTCACGCTTTCCGGCGCATAGGTTGTCGACAGCGGCGCATAAAAGGTCCAGCCGAAATTCGGCCCGCCGCCCGGGGTGAACAGCGTCGAAACCAGCAGCAAAAACGCCGCCGGCAGCAGCCAGAAGCTGAAGTTGTTCATCCGTGGCAGGGCCATGTCCGGCGCGCCGACCATCAGCGGAATCATCCAGTTGGCGAGGCCGACGAACGCCGGCATCACCGCACCGAACACCATGACCAGACCGTGCATGGTGGTCATCTGGTTGAAGAATTCCGGCTGAACGATCTGCAAACCGGGCTGGAACAGCTCGGCGCGAATCACCATGGCGAACGAGCCGCCGAGCAGGAACATGCAGAACGCGAACCACAGGTACAGCGTGCCGATGTCCTTGTGGTTGGTGGTCAGCACCCAGCGCATCAGGCCTTTGGCGGGGCCGTGGGCGTGGTCGGCGTGACCGTGGTCATCGATGACAGCGCTCATGGCCGGTCTCCTTCAGGCGAGTGGACTGGGTTTGCCGGGGCACGCGGCCCCGAGCGATTGACGAAGTACGCAATAGACCGGCTCATTGGCTTTCCGCCTGTTTCAGCTCCAGCACTTCCTTGGGCGTGACCATGTCGCCCTTGTTGTTGCCCCAGGCGTTACGTTCATAGGTCACGACCGCAGCGATATCGACTTCCGACAGTTGCTTGCCGAACGCCGCCATGGCGGTACCGGGTTTGCCGTGGAAGACAATGCCCAGGTGATCCTTGATCGGTCCGGTGGCGATTTTCGAGCCCTTGAGCGCCGGGAACATCGGCGGCAGGCCCTGGCCTTCGGCCTGGTGACAAGCCACGCAAGTGGTGTGGTAGACCTTGTCGCCGCGCTCCTTGAGCTCGTCGAGGGTCCATTCCTTGCTGGTCAGTTCTTTGAGCTGCGCCGCTTCGGCCTTGCGCTCGGCGAGCCATTTTTCGTAGTCGGCCTGCTCCTTGACCTCGACCACGATCGGCATGAAGCCATGGTCCTTGCCGCACAACTCGGCGCACTGGCCACGGTACAGGCCGGGCTTGTCGATACGGGTCCAGGCTTCGTTGACGAAACCGGGGATCGCATCGCGCTTGACCGCGAACGCCGGCACCCACCATGAGTGAATAACGTCGGCGGAGGTGACGAGGAAGCGCACCTTGGCGCCGATCGGCAGCACCAATGGCTTGTCGACCTCGAGCAAGTAGTGCTCGCCTTTGGCTTCCTTGTTGTGGATCTGCTCGGCGGGGGTGGCCAGGTTGCTGAAGAACTCGACGTCCTGACCCAGATATTTGTAGTGCCACTTCCACTGATAACCGGTGACCTGGATATCGATATCCGGCTCACTGGTGTCGTACATCTTGATCAGTGTTGCGGTGGCGGGGACGGCCATGGCCACCAGAATCAGCAGCGGCACAATGGTCCACATGATTTCGACGCCGGTGCTTTCGTGGAATTTTGCGGCGACCTGTCCGGTGGAGCGGCGGTGCACCATCATCGACCAGAACATGGCGCCGAAGACGATGATCCCGATCACCACACAGATCCAGAAAATGGTCATGTGCAGGTCGAATACTGCGTGACTGATTTCAGTCGCTCCAGGCGCCATATTCACCGTCCAGGCCGCATTGGCCTGGCTGAATATCGACCACAACAGGAGGCCCATCCAGACATGTGGATGTCGCATCATTGCGGGTTCCCCTTATCGTTCTTGTTATCCCCCAGGCGTAACGCCTGCGGCAAGGGAGCGGCTGCATCAGACTACGAACTTGAATCGCCGGGCCTTGCTGCGGGTGCAGTCGGGCGTCATCAGCTAACTCCATTCATTGGCGAGTATAGACAGCGTCGGGAAATTGCAACCCGAGCACGTAAATCATCTGAAACAGCCTGCGCTTGCGTTCAAGGGCACGAATGGAGAAGGATGCAGGCGAGTGGTGGCGAATGGATATAACGCAGCTGCATCAAGGATGAAATAATTATGACAAATGCGTCTTAGCGTTTTTCGTAAGCCAGCTAAGTTATGTCTTCCCTATTTCATTGCCTTGTTTCCTGGAGTTTTCATGAACACCGCCGCATTGCGCGAGCAGATCCAAAAAGCCCAACAACACGAAAAGGATACCGGCCTGCTGACCCGTCAGCTGGAAAGCAAGCTGCCTCACCTGCACCCGGCTATCCAGTTGCCGGAAGCCGACGCCAACGGCGTGCTGACGCGTTTTGTCGCCGCCTACATCGATGAAGTACCTGATCTGCTGGATGCAGCCAATGAAGTCGCCAGGGAAGCGGGAATCGAATCGCAGATCAAACCGGTGCTGAAAATCGCCGAGCAGTATTTCCTCCAGCCGCCGGCCATCATGGCCGGGCATGTCGGCCTGGACAGCCTGCTCGACGAAGCCTATCTGGCGCACCGTTTTGTCGAAGAGGTCAACGACCTGTACATCAAGCATTTCGGCCAGCCATTGATCCCCCTGGACATGACGGTCGCCAATCTGATTGCTCACCAATTGATCGGTGAGGAATTTGCCAACCAACTGGACGAAGCGGTACACCACGCGATTGATGAAATGCTCAACGACGAGAGTTTTGCCCTGGAGTCGGTAGAAGCCTACCGCGACAAACTCAGCAGCCCGGACACCGGCGCTGCATGGAAATGCTGGCCGTGCATGAGCCGGCGCTTGGGTGTGGGGCTGGAGCTGGATCAGCCGGCTGCCTGAATCAAACACAATCCCAATGTAGGAGTGAGCCTGCTCGCGATGACGATGGAACATTCAACATCTTTGTTGATTGATCCGCCGCCATCGCGAGCAGGCTCACTCCTGCCGGGGTTGAGTTCAACCCGGAGATTTAACCGGCTGCACCAATCCCGGTATTGGTCCGAACCCTGCCTTCAAGCCTACGCTTCAATCCTCGCGACTCGATCAACAGCTTCGACCCTTTTGCCGCATTCGCCCGGCCCCATTCCTCGAGCAGTTCCAGACACGAGTGGTCGATATAACTCAGGTTATTCAGCGGCACATGAACGGTCGTGCCGTGGGGAATGGTGTTCAGCACCTGGGTCAGCGCCGGCACTTTGAGGAACGTCGCCGCGCCGATCAGGCGCAACTCCATCTCGCCGTCCTGTGGCAGATCGATCAGGCTGATTTTCAGGCGCGAGGCCTTGAACGCCAGTTTCAGCAACGTCAGGCCGAAACCGATCAGCACGCCGGTCAACAAGTCGGTAAAGATGATCGCCAGCGCCGTCGCGGCGTAGGTGAACATCGGCATCCTTCCGTAGCGACCCAAGCGGCGAAATGCCTTGAGGTCGACCAGTTTGAACCCGGTGTACACCAGCACGCCGGCCAGACTGGCTACCGGGATGCTCTGCAGCACACTCGACAGCAACAGCACGAACGCCAGCAGCCACAGGCCATGAAAGATGGTCGAGTAGCGCGTGGTCGCACCGGCCTGCACGTTGGCCGAACTGCGCACGATCACACCGGTCATCGGCAATGCACCGACCAGTCCGCAGAGCATGTTGCCGACACCTTGCGCCGACAATTCGCGGTCGAAATCCGAGCGCACGCCGCTGTGCATGCGATCCACCGCGGCGGCGGACAACAGGGTTTCGGCGCTGGCAATAAACGCCACGGCGAACGCGGCAATCAACAGCGTCGGGTCGGCAAGACTCATCAAGTCGGCAGGCTTGAGCCAGTCGATGGCTTCGGCCAGATTCGCCGGCACTTCCACACGCTTGACCTGCAAGGCCAGCAGCAGACTCGCGGCCGTCGCCAGACCTACACCCAGCAGCGCACCGGGAACGAAACGCAGCGAATGCGGGCGGAATTTTTCCCATAGCCACATCACCGCAATCGTCGCCAGCCCGAGCAGACCCGCCTGCCAGCCAAACGACGGCAAGGCCTGCGCCACCGCCGCCGGGAATGCCGTGAGGTTATCCAGCCCTGACGGTTGCGGCTTGGCATCGAGCATCACGTGCACCTGCGACAGCACAATCAGCACGCCAATTCCCGCCAGCATGCCGTAGACCACCGCTGGCGCCGTGACGCGAAACCAGCAACCGAGCTTCAGGCGCCCGGCGACCAGTTGCAGAAAACCGGCCAGCAACAGAATCGGCCCGAGCATCTCGATACCATGCTGGCGCACCAGTTCGAACACCAACACCGCCAGCCCCGCCGCCGGCCCGCTGACCTGCAACGGCGAACCCGCCAACCAACCGACTACCAGGCCACCGATGATTCCGGTGATCAGACCTTTGGCCGGCGGTAACCCTGAGGCAATCGCAATACCCATGCACAGCGGCAGGGCGACCAGAAACACAACCACGGAAGCGAGCAGCTCCCGGGGCAACACCGCTTTCAATTGAGCCGCACGCATGGCGATTCTCCCGAAGTTTTCTTCAGGCATGGCGAGGCCGGGCCGCTGAATCAGCGGCCGGCGTCAAACCACACAGATGTTTAGGAAGAGTTAGAAGCGCGCTTTGGGCGTCGCGACCGGTATCGGATGGTTGCCATCAAGCGGCAGGAAACGACCCTGATCTGCGTCGTAAGCTTTGATTTCGCTGGTTTCGATGTTGTAGACCCAGCCATGGATGAACAGATGACCGTTCGCCATGCGCGAGGCTACCGAAGGATGGGTACGCAAGTGCTGCAGCTGGGCGATGACGTTTTCCTCGGTGAGGATCGGCATGCTTTCTTTTTCGTCGGTGCAGTGGCAGTTGTCGTGCACCATGGTTTTCGCCACTTCAGCGTGGCGCAGCCAGGCTTTGACCGTCGGCATTTTTTCCAGACTGTCCGGGTTCAGTACCGCACGCATGGCGCCGCAATCGGAGTGGCCGCAGATGATGATGTGCTGCACGCCAAGCGCCAGCACCGCATATTCGATCGCGGTGGAAACGCCGCCGTTCATCTGCCCGTAGGGTGGCACGACGTTGCCGACGTTACGGGTCACGAACAGATCGCCGGGCGAACTCTGGGTGATCAGCTCGGGAACGATGCGCGAGTCAGCGCAGGTGATGAACATCGCTTTGGGCGCCTGGGCCGTAGCGAGTTTCTTGAACAGTTCTTCCTGCTGGGGAAAAACTTCATGATGAAAGCGTAGAAAGCCATCAACGATCTGTCGCAGTGCTGCATCGGCGGATTCCGCTTCAGGGCTTTGCGCCGAGGCAGCCAACGACTGTTTATCCTTGTCACTCATGATTCATCCTCTTTGGCGGATTCAGGGAGTCTTCCCCCGGTATTCCGGTATGAAGCCAGTGGCTGTTTAAACCATCCGGGTCATCCCGACCCGTCAGTCACTCGATGAACAAGGTAGCTGCCGAAACTTAACTCAAACTGAATCAAACGCTCTAGAACGTGTGTTCCAGGTCACAGAAACGTGACCGGGAATTTCGGCAGAAGGGTTCCAACCCACAACCCTGGGTCAATTGTCGCTAAATCAGCGACATCTGGCGACCCGGCGGACAGAAGGCTGTGCAATCGAGGTCGTAACCTTCGCGATGATTCAAACCAAGGCGTTTGATGGCCTTGGCAAAACGCTGCGCGAGCAGCTCGGCAAAAATGCCTTCGCCACGCATGCGCGCACCGAAACGGCTGTCGTAGAGCTCGCCGCCTCGGCTCTGACGGATCAGGCTGAGGACGTGATCGGCGCGTTGCGGATAATGTGCGGCCAGCCATTCCTCGAACAGTGGCGCCACTTCCAGCGGCAGGCGCAGCATCATGTACGCCGCGCTTTGCGCGCCGGCAGCGTGGGCTTCGCTGAGCAGGCTTTCGATTTCGCTGTCATTGATCATCGGAATCATTGGCGAACACAGCACGCCGACCGGAATCCCGGCCTCGCGCATCACCCGGATCGCGCGCAAACGTGCCTTCGGCGCGGCGGCACGGGGTTCAAGAATGCGTTTGAGTTCGTCATCCAGGGTGGTCAGGCTGATCATCACTTTCACCAGCCGTTGTTGCGCCAGTTCGGTCAGCAGGTCCAGATCGCGCAGAATCAGCGAACCTTTGGTGACGATGGTCACTGGATGCCGATAGCGCAGCAGCACTTCGAGGGTCCGCCGGGTAATTTTGTATTCGCGTTCGATCGGCTGATACGGATCGGTGTTGGAGCCCAGATTGATCGGCGCGCATTCATAGCCTTTCTTGCTCAATTGCTCTTCCAGCACTTGCGCGGCGTTGGTCTTGGCAATCAGCCGGGTTTCGAAATCCAGCCCCGGCGACATGTCCCAATAGGCATGGCTGGGCCGCGCGTAGCAATAAATGCAGCCGTGCTCGCAACCGCGATAGGGATTGATCGAACGGTCAAAGGGCAGGTCTGGTGAAGCGTTGCGGGTGATGATGGTTTTTGCGGTTTCGATCAGCACCTCGGTGTTCTGCGTTTCAGGCACTTCCTGATACCAGCCGTCATCCTCGGCCACCGAACGGTTAGGCGAGAAGCGGTTGTGCGGGTTGGTTGCGGTGCCGCGACCGCGAGGCGGTGGAGTGATCATGATGCTGCTCTCGGTCTGTATGGACATACAGTAGCCGAGTGAGGGGTGTCTGATCCAGTACCGTTCAGCGATGAGTCCGCTGCCCTTTCTTGATCCGCAAACAAGAGACAACCGGCGATACACATACTGGGTTGTTGTGCAAAGTTACCGCAGATAATCTTCAGCACTTGAGTGGACCCAAGATGGGTTACAAAAACAAAAAGGATTTAGTTCATGTCGTTTCTTAATCAACGTGGCGTTTTCATGCAAATGATGTTGCCCAATGCCTCCGAGCCCAACACCATTGTTTCCCTGCAACTGGCACGCAAGGAATTGGGCTGGGACGCCGAGCAGGAGCAGCCCACCGAGGCCCTGGTCGACTCGAGTTACGTGGTCGCAGTGTCCGCTGATCGTGGCAAGACCTTCACTATTCGCAGCAACAAAAATGATGTAGACGGCGACGGTGATATCGATAGCGATGACAAGGAAAAGTTAATTGCGCTGGCCAAGGCGTATGTGAGTATCGTCAATCCGTAAGTTGGATTTACTGTCACACGTTAAATAAAAAACCCTGCATGAAAAGCTCATGCAGGGTTTTGTTTTTATCTATGCTCGGTCACTTGACCAAGATCATTCGGCGACATGGTTTCCATGTCATTGCTGCGCAGGTTGGCGACGTCTTTGGCGCTCACCGGTGTGCCCTTGTTGCCCCAACTGCCACGAATGAAACTCACCACATCCGCGACTTCCTGATCCGACAGGCGCCAGGCGAAGCCGGGCATGGTGAAGGTCGATGGCGCAGTGTGCGTGGCCGGCAGCGTGCCGCCCTTGAGGACGATGTGGATCAACGAAGTCGGATCGTCCGTCTGCAACACCGGATTGCCCGCCAGCGCCGGGAACACGCGGGTGTAGCCGTGCCCGTCGGTGCGGTGGCACGCCGCGCAGTTGTCGATGTACACCGAAGCGCCACGCTGACTGTCGTCACCGTTCCACAGCGCTTTGGCGGCTTTTTCATCGTACTGATGTGGCTGATCCGAAGGGTCGCTGGCCGGCAAAGACTTCAGATAACGGGCGATGGCGGTCAGGTCGGCGTCGGTCATGTACTGCATGCTGTGGGTGACCACGTCGCTCATGCCGCCGAACACCGCGCTGCGATCACTGCGCCCGGTACGGAGGAATTGCACCAGTTGCTCCTCGCTCCAGCTGCCGAGGCCGTCCTTGTGGTCGCCGCGCAGGCTCTTGGCAATCCAGCCTTCCAGCGGTGCACTGCCGGCAAGGAAGGTTTTGCCATCCGATGCGCTGAGGGATTTTTCCTGCATGGTCAGGGCGCGCGGCGTGTGGCAGGCGCCGCAATGCCCGAGGCCTTCGACCAGATACGCACCGCGGTTGATCACCGCATCCTCACCCGTAGCCGTGAAGTCCTCGACCTTGGGCGCAAACAGCCAGCGCCAGCCCATCAGCGGCCAGCGCATGCTCAGCGGCCACGGGATGTCGCTGGCCTTGTTCTCCTGCGCGACCGGAGCCACGCCATGCATGAAATACGCGTACAGCGCTTGTATGTCGGCCTGGTTGACCCGGGCGTAGGATGGATACGGCATCGCCGGGTACAACGTGCTGCCGTTTTTGGCCACGCCATGACGCACGGCCTGGTCAAAGTCCTCGAAGCTGTAATCACCGATACCGGATTTGTCCGGGGTGATGTTGGTCGAGTAGATCGTGCCGATCGGGGTTTCCATCGGCAGGCCGCCGGCGAACGGCTTGCCGTTTTTCGCGGTGTGGCAAGCCACGCAGTCACCGGCGCGGGCGAGGTATGCGCCTTGTTTGATCAGATTCTGATCAACTTCCGCTGCGTGCAGGGAGGCACTGCCGAGCAGCGCCAGGGTGGCGATAACGAGATTTTTCATGGTCATCGCTCCTTATGCCTGAACCAGCGGGCCGGGGTTTTTCAGGTACTGCTCGCGGATCGCTTTTGCCGACCAGTAGGTCAGTGCTGCGACCAGTCCGGTCGGGTTGTAGCCCAGGCCTTGCGGGAACGCCGAGGCGCCGGGAACGAAGACGTTGTGCACGTCCCAGCTCTGCAAGTAGCGGTTCAACGCGCTGGTCTTCGGATCGGTGCCCATGATCGCGCCACCGTTGAGGTGGGTGGTCTGATAAGACGCGGTGTTGAAGTGGTCGCCGACCTGTTTGCCGATCACTGCAATCGCCTTGGGCCCCATGGCTTGCGCGACCTTGCCCATTTTTTCGACCATGAAGCGGTTCATCTTGATGTCGTTTTCCTGCCAGTCGAAGGTCATCCGCAGCAGCGGCAGGCCGTAGGCATCGCGATACACCGGATCGAGATCGAGGTAGTTGCCGCGGTAGGACTGATGCGCACCGTGTGCGTCCATCGATACCTGATGGGTGTAGTAATCGGCGGTCGCGCGTTTCCACGCACTGCCCCACGCCGGTGTGCCGGGCGGGTTCGAGGTGCCGGCAATCGGACGGCTGCCGGCCTGGTTGACCCACATCGGCGAGCCGCCGACGAAGCCGTGCGGGCCGTGGTCGAAGTTGTCGGCGTTGAAGTCATCCAGCGCCACGCCGTTGCCGCCGGCGCCGATGAAGTTGTTGGTGTGAGTATCCTTATCGAAGAACGCCTTGATGGTCGCCATGTTCTGGTAGGCGAAGTTGCGCCCGACCACGCCTTCGCCGCTGATCGGATCGTACGGTTTGCCAATGCCCGAGAGCAGCATCAGACGCACGTTGTGCAACTGGAACGCGCCGAGGATCACCAGATCCGCCGGTTGCTCGATCTCACGACCCTGGCCGTCGATGTAGGTCACGCCGGTGGCTTTGCTCTTGCTGCTGTCGAGGTTGACCCGCAGCACATGGGAGTTGGGCCGCAGTTCGAAATTCGGCAATGGCTTGAGCGCCGGCAGAATGTTCACGTTCGGCGAGGCCTTGGAATACATGTAGCAGACATAACCGCTGCAGAAACCGCAGAAGTTGCACGGGCCCATCTGCGCACCGTAGGGATTGGTGTACGGCCCCGAGGTGTTGGCCGAAGGCAGGTTGTAGGGTTTACAACCGACCTCCGTCGCGGCTTTGCCGAACAGCTGCGCCGAAACCGTATTTTTCTGCGCTTCGAGCGGGAACGGGTTGGAGCGGTCCGGGGCGTAAGGGTTGCCGCCCTTGCCCTGACCGACCAGCTGGCCTTTGACGGTCCAGGCCTGGCCGGAGGTGCCGAAGACTTTTTCAGCGAAATCGAAGAACGGCTCCAGCTCTTCATAGCTGACGCCGAAGTCCTGAATGGTCATGTCCTTGGGAATGAAGCCTTTGCCATAGCGCTCTTCGTAATGGCTGCGCATGCGCAACTCGATCGGATCGACGCGAAAGTGCACGCCCGACCAGTGCAAACCGGCGCCGCCGACGCCATTGCCCGGCAGGAATGCGCCCAACTGGCGGTTCGGCAGGGCGATGTCGTTGACGCTATGCCGAATGGTCACGGTCTCTTTGGAGATGTCCTGAAAGAGTTTCTTGCGCACGCTGTAGGTGAGTTCGTCGATCACCTGCGGATAGTTGCCGTCGGGGTAGGTGTCCTGCATCGGCCCGCGCTCCAGCGCCAGCACGTTGAGACCCGCTTCGGTCAGTTCCTTGGCCATGATCGCGCCGGTCCAGCCGAAACCGACGATCACCGCGTCGACCTTTTTCATTACCGTTGCCATGTTTACGCCCTCTCGCCGCGAATCGACACTGCCGGGAAGGGGTATTGCTCGTTGCGTTCCACCCAATCCATGAAATCGGCGCGGGCGCCGGGGAAACCGATCATGGTCCAGCCGACCATGCCTTTATTGCCACCGTGAATCGGGTCGCAGAAGAAGCCTTCCTTGGTGTTTTGCAGCAGCAGATTGAAGAAAATCTTCGCCGGAACCGCGTCGAACTGTGGTTTGCCGGCTTCAAGCTGCTTGAGCAAATCGTCTCGGGTAGCGCTGTCTTGCTCGGCAAATGTTTTACCGTTGAGGGCTTTTGCCCACTGATCAGTGGCGGCGATGCCCAGACGATAGATGTCCTTGGGCACCAGTTTGCTCTGCCAACCCATCTCCGGCGCGGCGTCGGCATTGAACGGGCCTTGCATGTACCACAGGGCACCGGCGGCGTACGGCGTGTTCATCTGACGATCGATGTATTCCGGCACGCCGGCTTCGAGCGCGCCCGGGCCTTGGGAATCGTTGGGGATCAATTGCGCGACGGCGGCATTGATGAACGCCCATTCCTCAGCGGTGAAATAGCTGGGCTGGTACTCGCCGGCCTTGGCACGAACTGGCTGGGTGGCAGGTTTGGCGGGCGCGGTTTCAGGCGCGGCGTTCAGCACGCTGCTGCCCAGACCGCTGCCGGCCAGGGTGACGACTGGGATCAGGGTCAGGGATTTGCGCAAAAACTCACGCCGCGGGTTGTCTCGATTTTCATCAGACATGGGGTACACCTCATCAGGCATTAGCATTGAGCCGATTCTGCGAAAGGCTTGGGATTTTGCGTCGCAACGGCAGCGCTCTGGCCTGAAAAAGGCAGGGGTGCCTGCAACATCGTGTGACAAATGGTAGCAGGCTAAGCATCAGCATGAACCGGCTCGATGGAAAAAAGCCGCGACCGCAATGAAATTTTTGTCATCAATCGCCGTTCACAATTCTTTAACAAGCGGCTCACAGGGCTTTGACCGTTCTATCGCGAAGCTGCGCCGTCTCTCACTGAAACCTCCGAAACGGTCAAGTCCAGCATGTCTCGAGTGCGTGTTTTTCCTGTTCTTTGCTCGGTGCTTGTCGCCCTGTTGCATCTGACGTCCGCGCAGGCGGAGTCGCTGTCGATAGCCCGTCCGGCTGAATGGGCGCAGCCGGTGGAGGTGCAATACAACCTGTTCCAGATGTCGCCGACCTTGTATCGCAGCGCTTTGCCCGACGGTGGTGCGCTGCCGCTTCTGAAAAATCTGAAGATCATCACGGTGATCAATTTTCTCCCGGATGATGACCGCAGCTGGCTAGCGGATCCTGCCATTGAGCAGGTGCGATTGCCCTACCGCACCAATCATGTCGACGACAGTGACGTGCTCAAGGCTTTGCGTGCGATCCAGGCGGCCGAGGCTAATGGCCCGGTGCTGATGCATTGCAAGCACGGTTCTGACCGCACCGGGCTGATGGCGGCCATGTATCGGGTCGTGGTGCAGGGGTGGAGCAAAGAGGACGCACTGAGCGAAATGACTCAGGGTGGTTTCGGCGACAGCACCCACTTCAAGGACGGCATTCGCTACATGATGCAGGCGGATGTAGACAAGTTGCGCACTGCGCTGGCCAACGGTGATTGCAGCACCAGTGCCTTCGCCACCTGCTCTATGAAAAGCTGGTTCAAATCGGCCCACGTCGAGTAGCCCGCGGTTCAATCCGGCTGTGCTGGAAAAAGTTCGGCAGGTATTGGATAACCGAGGAACGTCTCCATTGCGTCCGGCAGCGAAACCGAATCGCCAGAGAAGAATGCCTCGCGCAGATCCCGACCGGTCTGTGGGTTGAACACGCCTTCGCGTTCGACGCGCTTGAACGCTTCGGAGGCCAGCACACCTGACCATTTGTAGGCGTACACCGAGGCTTCGTAACCGGTCACCACGTAATCGAAACTGTTTGCAAACCGGCAATAGGTCGGCAGGTTCAGTTGCGGTATCTGCTGCAGCACCGCGTCGAAGCACTGTTGCACGTTGCGGCCATTGGCCTCGCTGCAGTGCAATTCAAGATCGAGCAATGACTCAAGCAACAGCATCGCGGTATCGCGGCTGGTGTGCGCCGCGATGGCGGTCAGCGCCGAGCTGATCCGCTCACGGCTCAACGGCACACGGTTCTGGTAATGCGCGGACAGCCACTCAAGAAGCTCACCCGACAGGCTCAACTGCTCGAACAGCTGCCCGGCGAATTCACCCGAGTCACGGCCCATTTGAGAGATTCCCGAAAGGTTAAAGTGAGGCGAGCGGGTCAGCACATGCTGCAGGCAATGCCCGAACTCATGAAACAGCACGCGCAAGTCCTTGTGCGACAGCAGGCCCTGATACCCGCCGCTGATGGGCGGGAAATTGCAATGGAGGACAGCGATCGGCAGAGCCGGTCGACCTTCGGCATTGATACGGTGGTCGCGCACGGTGTGGGTCATGGCATAGTCGGGTGCGTCCGGGCGATGAAAGAGGTCCAGGTAGATAAAGCCGATGACTTGATCGTACTCGCTGACCTCCAACAGCCGCACCGCCTCGTGCCAATGGCTCAGGTCCTTGCGCTCGGTCAGTTTGACGCCGAATAGATGTTCGATGAACTGGCAGAAACGGCGCAGCGTTTCGTCGAGTTCAAAGTGCTGGCGAAGGCCTTTGAGTGCGCTCGCCGAATGTTGCTGGCGCCATTGTTCAGCGAAATAGTCAAAATCCCAGGCCTGCAGATCATCGACCCCCCGGGTCGCAGCAAATGCCTGCAAGTCCTGTGTGTCCCGCTCCAGCGCCGCGCGGTTGCGTGCGATCTGCTGCTTTAGAAATGCTTCGACCTGAGCCGGCGAGGCCGCCATCTGTTGCGAAAGGCGCAGATGGGCAAAGCTTTCGAAGCCTAGCAATCGAGCTTGTTCATGGCGCAGCGCGAGCAGTTTCTGCAAGACCGGACCGTTATCGAACCGGTCGGCATGCGGCCCCTGATCCGAGGCCCGGGTGTTGAACGCGACGAAGTACGCCTCGCGCAAACGGCGGTCGCTGGCGTTTTTCATCAGGTATTCATAAGTGTTGCGATCCAGCGTCAGCAGCCAGCCGGTTTTTCCGGCCTGACGCGCGTTGAGCAGCAACTGATCCGTGAAGTCGGCAGACAGGCCATCCAGCGTGGCAAACTCGTCGATCTGTCGGGTCCAGGTCGCGTTGCTGCGCTCCAGATTGAGCAGAAACAATTGCTGTTGAAAGTCGATGTCGACGGTGATCGCAGCCAGTCGCTCACGTTGTTCGGCGGGCAATTCGATGCCTGTCAGACGGAAGCCGGACAGGGTCTTGGCCAGCGATGCCTTGCGAAACGCATCGAAGCTGGCGGCGATCGGGCTCCGCTCCAGACCTTGATACGTGCGGTAAAGCGACAGATTGGCAAATTTCTGCGAGCGATAGCGCTTTGCAGCCAGGTTGCATCGCGCGCTTTGCGCTAGCCAATCGGCATCAGCACCTTTGACCGTGTCGAGCACTTCGATGATGGCGATGACTTCAGCGATGCGTGCGTCGGCTTCGTCGATGGCGATCACCAGATCATCCCAGTTCGGGTGGACGGTCTGCGTGGCAATCACCTCGGCGATGACCCGCTGGTTGTCAGCGATGATGGCATCGAAGGCAGGCGCCAAGTGCTCAGCTTGTATTTTGGACCAGGCCGGCAGTTGCCAGCGTTGCAGCAGGGGGTTGGCAGGGGGCATCGCGTCTTCCTTGAACGTAGGCTGAAAAAACCAGCATACGGTCAAGGCGCGAAGATCAGGCGGTAACGGAATACCACCTGGAAGTGGCGATTTTACTCGTCGGTCTTTTTCTTCAGTTTTGGATTAGGGAAAAACTGCACTGCCTGGACTTTTTTGTCCGCTGGCGGCTTGAGCGCGCTGGTGTTGACTCGCGTGCCCAATTCCTTGGGCACCGACAGCCCTTGCTCATTCAGCGTGTCCGAATAACCGCAGGCCACGCATTCGCGGTGCGGCACGCCGTCTTCGTTCCACATCATCAGTTTGTCCGGCTCGCTGCACGCCGGGCAAACCGCCCCGGCGATAAAGCGCTTTTTGGTAATCACAGGCCCCTCACTCATGCTGCCGCGTCCTCACTCAGGCCGCTGTGGCGCAACAGCGCGTCGATCGACGGCTCACGGCCACGGAAGTCGACGAACAGCACCATCGGTGCCTGCGAACCGCCACGGGCCAGAATCGCCTCGCGGAAAGCGCGACCGGTTTGCGCGTTGAGCACACCGTCTTCTTCGAATTTGGAGAAAGCATCCGCCGAAAGCACTTCAGCCCACTTGTAGCTGTAGTAACCGGCGGCATAACCGCCAGCGAAGATGTGCGCAAAGCTGTTGGGGAAGCGGTTATACGCCGGAGGGCGCATTACCGACACCTCGTCGCGCACGCCTTCAAGTACCTGCGCGACGCTGCGGCCGTCACCGTGGGTGGCGTGCAGTTCGAAGTCGAACAGCGAGAACTCCAGCTGACGGACCATCATCAGTCCGGACTGGAAGTTTTTCGCCGCGAGCATTTTTTCCAGCAGGTCCTGCGGCAGCGGCTCGCCGGTTTCGTAGTGACCTGAGATCAGTGCGAGGCCTTCCGGCTCCCAGCACCAGTTTTCCATGAACTGGCTCGGCAGCTCGACCGCATCCCACGCCACGCCGTTGATGCCCGATACGCCAGCATGATCGACGCGGGTCAGCAGGTGATGCAGGCCATGGCCGAACTCGTGGAACAGCGTGGTCACTTCATCGTGGGTCAGCAGCGCTGGCTTGCCGCTGTCGGCCGGGGTGAAGTTGCACACCAGGTTGGCCACCGGGCTTTGCAGTACACCGTCGACGGTGCGTCGGCGGTCGCGGGCACCGTCCATCCACGCACCGCCACGCTTGTTGGCGCGGGCATAGAGGTCGAAGAAGAAGCGCCCGACGTGCTCGCCGTTTTCCTTGATTTCGAACAGGCGCACGTCCGGGTGCCAGGTGTCGAAGCCTTTCAGCTCGGCGATTTCGATGCCGTACAGACGCTGAACAATTGCGAACAGGCCGCTCAGCACTTTGTCGATCGGGAAGTAGGCGCGCAGGGTTTCCTGGGCGACGCTGTAACGCCGTTCGCGCAGTTTTTCGCCGTAGAAACCGCTGTCCCAGCTTTGCAGATCGGCGCAGCCTTGTTCGGCGGCGTAGGCGCGCAACTGTTGCAGATCCTGCTCGGCGAACGGCTTGCTGCGCTTGGCCAGATCACGCAAGAAGCTCAGCACCTGATCGCTGGACTCGGCCATCTTGGTCGCCAGACTCAGCTCGGCGAAGCTGGCGAAGCCCAATAGCTTGGCCAGTTCCTGGCGCAGGTCGAGGATCTGTTCCATCACCGGGCCGTTGTCGTTCTGGCCGGCGTTCGGGCCTTGATCCGAGGCGCGGGTGCAGTAGGCGGCGTAGACTTCTTCACGCAACGCACGGTCCTGCGCGTAGGTCATCACCGCGTAATAGCTCGGGAATTCGAGGGTGATCAGCCAGCCGTCGAGGCCTTTGGCTTGCGCGGCGGCGGCCATTTGCGCCTTGGCCGAATCGGTCAGGCCGGCGAGGGCGGCTTCGTCGGTGACATGCTTGGTCCAGGCCTGAGTGGCATCGAGCAGTTGATTGGAGAAACGGCTGCCCAGCTCGGACAGTTTGCTCTGCACTTCGGCGTAACGCTTCTGTTCGGCCTCCGGCAGGTCGATACCCGACAGACGGAAGTCACGCAGCGCCTGTTCGAGAATAGTCTTTTGCGCGACGTCAAAACCGGCGGCTTCCGGGCTGTTGGCCAGCGCTTCATAAGCCTGGAACAACTCGCGGTTCTGGCCCATTTCGGTGGAGTAGGCGCTCAAGGCCGGCAAGCACGACTCGTAGGCTTCACGCAGTTCGGCGCTGTTGCACACGGCATTGAGGTGGCTGACCGGGCTCCACGCCGCGCCGAGACGGTCATTGAGTTCGTCCATCGCCAATACCAGACCGGCCCACGTCGGGTGCTGGCCCTGGCTCTTGAGAATTTCGGCAATGGCCGCGCGGTTATCGGCCAGAATGGTTTCGATGGCCGGCAGGACGTGTTCGGCACGGATCGTGGAGAACGGTGGCAGGTCATAGGACTGCAGCAGAGGGTTGTTCACGCTCACGGTTGGCACCTTGGCTGGAAGAAACATTCGCCCATCTTAATTACAATCGCCACTCACCGCAGCTATCGGCGACAGAGAGAGAACTAATCGTGGCCCTTCGCAAGTACCAGCAACACACCCCGCAGTTAAGCAAAGGCGCGTTTGTCGACGGAACCGCGGTGGTAATCGGCGACGTCGAAATCGGCGAAGACAGCTCCGTCTGGCCGCTGACCGTGATCCGCGGCGACATGCACCGCATCCGCATCGGCGCGCGCACCAGCGTGCAGGACGGCTGCGTGCTGCACATCACCCACGCCGGCCCGTTCAACCCCGATGGCTTCCCGTTGCTGATTGGCGACGATGTGACCATCGCTCATAAAGTCATGCTGCACGGCTGCACCGTCGGCAGCCGCGTGTTGATCGGCATGGGCAGCATTGTCATGGACGGCGCCGTGGTCGAGGACGATGTGATCATTGGCGCCGGCAGCCTGGTGCCGCCGGGCAAGTGCCTGCAAAGCGGCTTCCTCTACGTCGGCAGCCCGGTGAAACAGGTGCGCGCCCTTACCGACAAGGAAAACGCCTTCTTCACCTACAGCGCTGCCAATTATGTGAAGCTCAAGGATCTGCATCTGGCCGAAGGCTACGACACACTCTGAAGCGAAATCGCGACTGCCCAGGATTATCCATGCATTACCAGACCGTATTGTTCGACCTCGATGGCACCCTGACCGACCCGCGCGAGGGCATAACCCGTTCCATTCAGTTCGCCCTCGGCAAACTCGGCATCGACGAGCCGGATCTGACCAGACTCGAACACTTCATCGGTCCGCCGCTGTTGCAGGCGTTCATGCAGTTTTACGCATTCGACGAGGCCAAGGCGTGGCAGGCGGTGAATTTCTACCGCGAGCGCTTCAAAGTCACTGGCCTTTATGAGAATCGGGTGTTCGATGGCGTCACGCCGTTGCTGGAAACCTTGAGCGGGCAGGGGCGTCAGCTGTTTATCGCTACGTCGAAACCATGGGAATTCGCCCGCGAGATTGCTCGGCATTTTGATTTCGCGCGGCACTTCAAGGTGATTTACGGCAGCGAACTGGACGGCACGCGGACCAACAAGGTCGAGTTGATCGCACATTTGCTGCAGGAGGAAGGGCTGGATCCGGCCGATACGCTGATGATCGGCGACCGCAAGCACGACTTGATCGGCGCGCGCAGTAATGGCCTGGATGCGGCGGCGGTGGGGTACGGATTTGGCAGCTTTGAAGAGTTGAATGCCGAAGCGCCGGCTTATCACTTCGAGACGTTGGATGCGTTGCATCAGGCGTTTCTGCTGCGCTGATCAGAGTGCCATCGCCAGCAGGCTGGCTCCCACAGGGGATTTGCGTCGTATACAAACCAAGGTGGGAGCCAGCCTGCTGGCGATGAGGCCTGTTCAACCACTCGAGGACTGGGAGTCTGCCAATGCTTTGAGCGCCACCTTGCGCTCATCAACCGGCAGCCTCTCACAGGAATTTGCGTCGTATACAAGACCAATGTGGGAGCCAGCCTGCTGGCGATGAGGCCTGTTCAGCCACTCGAGGACGGGGAGTCTGCCAACGCTTTGAGCGCCACCTTGCGCTCATCAACCTGCAACTTCCCCAGTTTCTCAACCTCGGTATAAAACCTCAGCCAATCCCCGCCAACTTGCCTGAATAACTGCGCAAACGCCGGCACCCATTGGTCATACAGCCCAAACGGCAACAATCGCGCATTGTTCAGCGGCGCGTTCACCCAGGCGTCATAACGCTTGTCCCCGGCCCATTCGCTGTCACGCAGCGCCCGATAATCGCGCCGAAAGCGCTCGAACTCCGCCGCTTTGCGCTCGCGCATCTGCTCGGCGGGCAATGGTTGTGCGTATAAGGTTTCCAGGCGTGAGCGAGTGTCGAGAACCAGGTTGATGAACTGGTCACGCTGTTTGAGCCGTGAGGCGTTATCGGCCGGCAACCCGCGAAACGCGCGCCATTGCCGGGTGCCTTCCTGCTCGACGAATGTGGCAAAGGACTCATTGAACTCGGTGTCGTCCGGCACATAACAGCGCTGATGCGCCAGCTCATGGAAGATCAGTGTCGCCAGACGCTCTTCGCCCCAGCCCATCATCGTGTTGATAATCGGGTCGTTGAACCAGCCGAGGGTCGAATAGGCCTCGACGCCGCCAATTGACACGTCCATATGGTTCAAACGCTGGATCGCGGCTTCGCCCCGCGCCGCGCTCTGGCTGTAATAGCCGCGGTAGGCCACGCACCCGGCAATCGGGAAGCAATAATTTTGCGGGGTCAGGGAAAATTCGGCAGTGGCGAACACATTCCACACCACGTACGGCCGACCGATGTCGGCGTATAACCGGTAACTCTGGTTGTCCGGGAGGTGCAGATGCTCGCTGGCGAAGGTGCGAGCCTTTTGCGATTGCGCCAGGTGAGCGCGCAACGTCGCGTCTCGGCTTGGATCGTTGATCACTTTTTGTACCGGTTCGCGCGCGTGCAGTAGTTGCAACTGCCCACTGGCCAACTGACTGTAATAGCTGACGCTGGCACAACCGTTGAGCAACAAAAACAACACACCCGGAAACAAAATCGTAAAAACGCGATCAAGTAACCCAAGGCTTGGAAACGGCCTGATCACAATAAGAAATCCCTCGGAGAGTCTGCCCGCAAGACTATCCCGCCTTCAGGAGCACCGCTATGCGCAAGTTGATGCTGACAGGGGGCCTGCTGACGCTGGCCGGTTGTGCCGGATTCGGAATGCCCGACCCTGACCCCTCGCAAGCCTGGATCGATCTGGACGCCCGGCAACAGGACACGGCCCTGCAAGCGCTGCAGGTCGATACGCAAGCGGCCGTCGACAAGCGCTACTTCGAGGTACAGCCCGGCAGCCATGAGCTCAAGGTGCGTTATCAGTTCCCGGTCGAGGCTACCAATATCGGCCCTGGTGCTGAACCGCTCTGGCGCGATTGCCGGTTGAGCGTCAAATTCAAGGACTTCAATGCCGGCCAGCGTTATCAATTGCAGGCCGGCAGTATCGGCTTCCGGCCGTGGGCCAAACTCTATGACGAGCAGCGCAAAATGGTCGGCCAGGCCACGCCAGCGGGCTGCCAGAGCAGCTGATCGGCGCTATGCTGAATGTTCCGATCCGTGGACATTCATCATGCGCCAAGTGTTGTTGCTCTCTGTCAGTCTGCTTGCCGGGTGCCAGACGCCACTGCCCCCGGTTGATCCGCAAATGGCCTGGGTCGACTTCTCCACACCAAGCCCCGGCGGCAAGTTGCTGATGGCCGAGCGTCTGGACAACCAACGCCTGAACGACGGACGTTTCTTTCAGGTCACCCCCGGCAGCCATGAACTGCGCGTGCGCTTCGATTTCGAGGTGTTCGGTGGCGGCGGCAGCTTGCTGACCGGCCCGGTCGAGCGCTTGTGCTACCTGACGATTCGTTACGAGCATTTCGAGGCGGGCCAGCGTTATCTGCTGGAGGGTCGCTCGCTGGCCTTTACGCCAAGTGCGCGGTTATACAACGCGCAACGCGAAATCGTTGCCGAAGATCGCGAGTTCAACTGCATCATCTAGCGCTTCAGCTGTCGTTTTTCTGGTAGATGATTCTCTTCTGACCGTTCTCGCAAGAACCGACGATCATGGCTGAATCGTGCTGTTTCGCCTCCTCCTGGGTGATGATTTCCAAGGTGTACGACGGAATTGCCTTCGCCTGAATCTTGATTTCGATTTCCTTTCTGAGTTCTTCGCAGTTCTTGGGGGCTGCGATAGCGGAGGTGGCCAGTGCACTGCAAAGGATCGCCAAGCCAATACGTTTCATCGATGAAGCTCCTTGAGGCAGCGCGCACGGGCGTGCGCTGAAGCTGCTGTCAGTTATTCGACCACATTTCCACGGAGCGGGTTCTGACTTTGCTCACACCTTGTGCGTGGAGCCTTAGGTCCCGGTGATGCTGAGATTGCTATCGCGAGCAGGCTCACTCCTACAAGGGATCACATTTATTCAGCTGGAATGCGATCAACTGTAGGAGTGAGCCTGCTCGCGATGGCGTCAGACCAGCCAATGCTGAATTAGCTGATCAGCGAAGCCTCAAGGGTAATTTTCGCATTCAGCACCTTGGACACCGGGCAACCTTCCTTGGCCTTGTTGCTCAATTCCTCAAACTGTTGCTGGGTCGCCCCGGGAATCTTCGCCTTGAGAATCAACTTTATAGCGGTGATCGCAAACCCGCCGTCGACCTGATCCAGCGTGACTTCAGCGTTGGTATCGATACTGTCGGCCTTCAGGCCCGCATCGCCCAGAATCATCGAAAACGCCATGGAGAAGCAGCCGGCATGCGCGGCGCCGATCAGTTCTTCCGGGTTGGTGCCCTTGCCGCCCTCGAAGCGCGCCTTGAAACCATAAGGCGCTTCCCGGAGTACGCCGGTTTCGGTGGAGATCGAGCCCAGACCGGTTTTCAGATCACCTTCCCAATGCGCCGATGCCTTTTTCACGATAGCCATGTCTGCCTCCTCAAATAGGGCGCGGAACGCCGCGCCGTCGTGGTTTTCACTAGCAAGGCTTCTGAGGATAGACGGCGGAACAAAGTTCAGCCTGGCTGAATCGTTGACTTTTTTAGTAGGAAATTTCGACGCCTCTATTGAAACTCGGGTATATGCCCTCATTGCATGAAACACGCTTATGGATCTGGCAGGTTTTCGTTCGCAAGAAAAACCTGCCTCCCCACTCGGAGATGCAGGTTTATGAAACAACTGTCCGACGTAAAATTTTCCACCCTTGATCTGGTACCGGTACGCGAAAACGGCAGCCCGGCGCAGTCGCTGCGCAATTCGCTGGACCTGGCGCAGCATGTCGAAAAACTCGGCTACACGCGCTTCTGGGTGGCTGAACACCACAACATGGATGGCATTGCCAGTTCGGCGACGTCGGTGCTGCTCGGTTATCTGGCCGGCGGAACGTCTAGCATTCGTGTCGGTTCCGGCGGTGTCATGCTGCCCAACCATGCACCGCTGGTGATTGCCGAGCAGTTCGGCACGCTGGAGAGTCTGTATCCGGGGCGCATCGATCTTGGTCTGGGCCGCGCGCCCGGCTCCGATCAGATGACCGCACGCGCGTTGCGCCGTGAACGTTCTGGCAGTGCCGATGACTTCCCCGAAGACGTCGCCGAACTGGTGCGCTACCTCGGCCCGCGTACCCCTGAACAACGAGTGATCGCAATGCCGGGCACCGGCACCAACGTGCCGATCTGGCTGCTCGGCTCCAGTCTGTTCAGCGCGCAACTGGCCGGTGAGCGCGGTTTGCCTTACGCCTTCGCCTCGCATTTCGCGCCGCGCTTCATGCACGAGGCGATCCGCGTCTATCGCAATCACTTCAAGCCGTCGGCGGTGCTCGACAAGCCGTACGTGATGCTCGGCGTGCCACTGGTTGCGGCAGACACCGACGAGCAGGCGGATTATCTGGCCACATCGGTGTATCAGCGCATTCTCGCGCTGATGCGTGGGCAGAGCCTGGTGCAGCGTCCGCCGGTGAAAAGCATGGATGGCCTGTGGTTGCCCCATGAGCGCGAAGCAGTGGGCGATTTCCTGGGCCTGGCGATGGTTGGTGGCCCAGAGAAGATCCGCGCCAAGCTGCAGGTGCTGGTTGAGCAGACCCAGGCGGATGAGCTGATTTTCACCTGCGACTTGTATGAGCATGCCGATCGCCTGCATTCCTACGAATTGCTGGCGCAGGTCATGAAAGGCTGAAAAACGCCCTCACCCTAACCCTCTCCCGGAGGGAGAGGGGACTGACCGGGGTGAATGTTCGAGATACGCCGAGCTGAGATATCCAGTCGAACTCAGGATTTGCACAGCCCGCAATCTGCTCCCTTTCCCCCTCGCCCCTTGGGGGAGAGGGCTGGGGTGAGGGGGGCGGTCTCAGTCGTTATCAAATGCTGAATACCGGACACAAAAAAGCCGACGCATCCACGTCGGCTTTTGCATTACACGCGCGATCAACCGCGCTTGTAGACGATTTCCTTGCTGCCACCTTCGCAGGTGCCGACAACTTTGGCATCAGCTGCCGCGCCCTTATCGACAACCTCCAGCGAATACCCGGAAACGCCTTTGGCATCCAGCTTCGCCGCGATTTCGCTTTTCAGCTCTTCACATGGCTTGCCGGCTGCGAACGCACCACCCGCAAGGCTCAACAAACCTACTGCCAACATGAACTTCTTCATCGGTCGCACTCCCTGGTCGGATTGAAAGAGGCGGGCACCGAGCCGTTCGCTCGATGCGACCACCCTGTAGCGCATTGCCATTCCTATGGCACTCGGCCAGCGCGCAAGTTCAGAAGACTAGACCAAACTCAGCTGCTGGCAATCTTGAAACCGACCTTGAGTGTTACTTGAAAATGCGCGACCTGGCCGTTTTCGATGTGGCCGCGGGTTTCGGTGACTTCGAACCACTCCAGATTACGCAGGGTTTTGTTGGCTTCTGCCAGCGCGTTGTTGATGGCATCTTCGATGCTGGTAGTGGACGAACCGACCAGTTCGACTTTCTTGTAGGTGTGGTGGTCACTCATAAAGAACTCCTTGGGATGGAAGGCGTGTGGAATTGAGATTAGCAGCGATTCGCTCTGTTGATTTCGGTGGCGCTGCGCTGCCGAAGTTCAGAATTTCTGCACTTTCTCGAAGCGTTGAAGTCCCAACCAACACACGCCACTCATCACCAATGCAGGAGAGCCACCATGGCCAACACCTCGTTACGCAAAGCCTCGTTGCAAAGCATGGAAGCGGAAATCGAGAGTCTGCTCAAATCGTTGGAAAGCCTTAAAGACGATGCTTCGGACGAGTCGCGCAAGACCCTCAAGGCGTTGAAAAGCAATGCTGAAAGTGCGCTGAAACACTCGCGTCACCTGCTCAGCGATGCTTACGAAGAAGTCAAAGTGAAAACCCGCGAAACCGGCATTGCCACTCGCGATTACGCCCAGGAACACCCATGGACCACGGCCGGCGTTGCAGTCGGTGCCATCGGCCTGCTTGCCGCTTATTTCCTTTTCAAGCGCGGCGAGTGATCGGTCTGGCGCAGTTCGTTTTTCAACCACTGCGCCAGTTGCCGAGCGCGTCCGTCAGCGGCGCGCTTGGGTAGCCACAACGCCAGTTGCGCCGGGGTTTCGCAAAAGCCCCAGGGCGCAACCAGGCGACCGGCCTTCAAGTCTTCTGTCACCAGCGGCTCCGGCGCGATTGCCACACCCAGACCTGCCACCGCAGCCTCCAGCAAATAATATAAATGCTCAAAACCTTGCCCGAGCTTCAGCGCTTTGGTGTCGAGGTCGTTCTGCTGCGCCCAGCTTGGCCACGCTTGCGGACGCGAGGTCGTATGCAGCACGGGCTCCTCAAGCAACGCTTGAGCAGGCGCGGCTTGTAAGGTTTGATAGCCTGCAAACAGCGGGCTCATCACCGGCCCGATGCGCTCGGCGGCCAGTTCGTAGACCTGCATGTCGGCCGGCCACGGTGGCTCGGCGAACAGCAGTAACGCGTCCACCCCCGAACGGCGCGGATCGAGGTCGCCCTCACCGGCAGACAAATGCAGACGCAAATCCGGCAGATCGGCGTTCAATCGTCCCAGGCGTGGAATGAACCAGCGCGCCAGCAAGCTCCCCGAGCAACCCAGCACAAACGGCGCATCGACGCTGCTTTGGCTCAGTTCCGCACACACGCTGCGCAAACGATCGAACGCCTCGCCACTGGCATCACGCAGCCGCACGCCGGCATCTGTGAGTTTCAAGCCGCGCCCATCCTTGACGAACAGACTCACGCCCAGGTGTTCTTCAAGCACTTTCAGCTGCCGGCTGACCGCACCGTGAGTCACGTGCAACTGTTCGGCGGCTTGGCTGACGCTGTTCAATCGGGCAGTCGCTTCGAATGCGCGCAAGGCATTCAGGGGAGGAAGATCCTGGCTCATGGTATCTGTGAGTTTTCCTGACAGGTTGCGGCGATCTTATCGGTTTTCAGCGTAGAAGGTCAGGGGTAGAGTGGTGGTCATTGTCTTTTGACCCGAATTCACCTGGAGCACACCATGACCCAGACTTCGCACACTTCCAACCTGCGCAACGGCCCGGACGATAACGGCCTGTTCGGTGCGTTCGGTGGCCGCTATGTCGCCGAAACCCTGATGCCGCTGATCCTCGATCTGGCGCGCGAATACGAAGCGGCCAAGGAAGATCCTGCGTTCAAAGAGCAATTGGCCTACTTCCAGCGTGACTATGTCGGACGTCCGAGCCCGCTGTATTACGCCGAACGCCTGACCGAGTTCTGCGGCGGCGCCAAGATCTACCTCAAGCGCGAAGAGCTGAACCACACCGGCGCGCACAAGATCAACAACTGCATCGGCCAGATTCTGCTGGCGCGGCGCATGGGCAAGAAGCGCATCATCGCCGAGACCGGCGCCGGCATGCACGGCGTGGCAACCGCCACTGTTGCTGCACGTTTCGGTCTGGAGTGCGTGATCTACATGGGCACCACTGACATCGAACGTCAGCAGGCCAACGTGTTCCGCATGAAACTGCTCGGCGCTGAAGTGATTCCGGTGGTTGCCGGCACCGGCACGCTGAAAGATGCGATGAACGAAGCGTTGCGTGACTGGGTGACCAACGTCGACAGCACTTTCTACCTGATCGGCACCGTGGCCGGCCCGCACCCGTATCCGGCGATGGTTCGGGATTTCCAGGCGGTGATCGGTAAGGAAACCCGCGATCAATTGCAGGCCCAGGAAGGTCGTCTTCCGGACAGCCTTGTGGCGTGCATTGGTGGTGGCTCCAACGCCATGGGCCTGTTCCACCCGTTCCTCGACGACAAAAGCGTCGAGATCATCGGCGTTGAAGCCGCAGGTTACGGCATTGAGACCGGCAAGCACGCGGCGAGCCTCAATGGCGGCGTTCCGGGTGTATTGCATGGCAACCGGACCTTCCTGCTGCAGGACGACGATGGCCAGATCATCGACGCGCACTCGATTTCCGCCGGCCTCGACTACCCAGGCATCGGCCCGGAACACGCCTGGTTGCATGACATTGGCCGCGTCCAGTACACCTCGGTCACCGACGACGAAGCCCTTGAGGCGTTCCATAAGTGCTGCCGTCTGGAAGGGATCATTCCTGCGCTGGAAAGCGCACACGCTCTGGCTGAAGTATTCAAACGCGCACCGAAACTGCCAAAGGATCACCTGATGGTGGTCAACCTGTCGGGTCGCGGCGACAAGGACATGCAGACCGTCATGCACCACATGGAAACTTCCAAGCAGGAGAAACACTGATGAGCCGCCTGCAAACCCGTTTTGCCGCCCTCAAGGAACAGAATCGCGCCGCGCTGGTGACCTTCGTCACGGCCGGTGATCCTGATTACGACACTTCGCTGGCGATCCTCAAAGGCTTGCCTGGTGCGGGTGCCGATGTGATCGAGCTGGGCATGCCGTTCACTGATCCGATGGCCGATGGCCCGGCGATTCAGCTGGCCAACATCCGTGCCTTGGGTGCCCAGCAGAATCTGGCGAAAACCCTGCAAATGGTTCGTGAATTTCGCGAAGGCAACAGCGACACGCCGCTGGTGCTGATGGGCTATTTCAACCCGATCCACAAGTTTGGCGTCGAGCGCTTCATTGCCGAAGCCAAAGATGCCGGTGTCGACGGCCTGATCGTGGTCGACATGCCGCCTGAGCACAACGCTGAACTGTGCGACCCGGCTCAGGCTGCCGGTCTGGACTTCATTCGTCTGACCACGCCGACCACCGACGACGCGCGACTGCCGAAAGTCCTCAATGGCAGCTCCGGTTTTGTCTATTACGTGTCGGTCGCCGGTGTAACCGGTGCCGGTGCGGCGACGCTGGAGCACGTCGAAGAAGCTGTGGTCCGTCTGCGTCGCCACACCGACTTGCCGATCAGCATCGGTTTCGGTATCCGTACGCCGGAGCAGGCAGCGGCGATCGCGCGGCTGGCCGAGGGTGTGGTGGTGGGGTCGGCGCTGATTGATCACATCGCCAGTGCCGATACGCCTGCGCAGGCTGTCGATGGTGTGTTGAGCTTGTGCGCGGCGCTGTCCGAGGGCGTACGCAAGGCTCGTGTCTGAGCGCGCAATATCAGCGTTATGCTCGATAAAAAAGGCTTCAGAACAGTGTTCTGAAGCCTTTTGGTTTTCAGGGCAGTTCAAGCCCGCCCGAAGCCTTGTGGAGTTTGCGCAGATGCTCGCCGATCTGCTTTACGTTGGCTTCACTGGCGGCAATCTCCGCGGCGCGTTTGGGCTCCAGCAGCTTGCGCACCTCGGTATCCAGATCGCCAGAGAGGGCCAGCAGCTTTTTCTGCCGCTGACTGCTTTCCGCTTCCAGTCGGCCGAATTCGTTCGGCTGCGGCAAGCCGTAACCCTTGGCGTCGAGCAACTCCGCCGGCCGGCTGAGGAAGCCGCTGTTGGCGAGAATTTCCTGCAAGGTCGCGTTGGCCTTGTCCATGCCGCCGTTTTCCAGCTCGCGGGCGCCGAGGTAACGCTGCTTGACCTCGTCCTGCGCCAGCAACAACTGACGACGGAAACTCGCCTGTTCGAGCAGCAGCAACGCCGCACTGGTGCGCAAGTCGGCACGCTCGAACCACTCGCGACGCTCTTCGGCGGACAGCGATAGCCATTCTTCAACGGTGTTCTGTTTGATCGGCAACTGCTTCTTCAACACGTCGAACATGGCCTGGTAGCGGTCACGGAACGAGTCGAAACGATAGCCGAGGCGCAACGCCTCTTTCGGATCATCGAGCACGCTGGTATCAGCCAGACCTCGACCCTTGAGCACTTCCAGCAAGCCATTGGGCATGATGCTGTCGAGACCGACCAGTTGCGCGTTGTTACTGCCACTGCGCAGCAACTTCAGGCCTTCAACCGCGCAGTTGTTGGACAGGAAGAAGTAGTTCCCGTCGTAGCTCCAGTGCATTTCGGCGGCGTGTTCGACCACGCCTTCGATTTCCTTACGGGACAGCTTCAGCGGCACCGAAGCAAGGCTGCGCAATTCGGTCTTGGTGTATTCGTCGATCACTTGCGCCAGCGGCAATACGAACAGCCGCGACGGGTATTTGCCGACCAGCCCGTCCCAGCTCGACAGCTGCACATCGCCGACGAAGGCGCGGTATGACAGCACCAGATGCTGGTCCAGATCGAGGCGGCAATCCGGCCCGCGCGGGCGGCCCGGTGCGCAGATCACCAGACGCAACATGCTATGACCCCAGCGGCTGACCCAGTTCTGATTGGCCTCGGCCAACAGGTAATCGACGGCGTAAACCCGTTCCGGATCGACCTGCCCCAAGGGTTGCTTGGCAAAGTCGTTGCCGGCATTGAGAAAGGCGAAGGTTTTGCTGCAGGTGTCTTTGGCCTCCGGCGCCCAGCCGAAGTGGTCGCGGTAATAGCGGTACAGCGCCGGTCGGCGGCAGGCGTAACTCGGGTCGAGGAGGAAATACTCCATGTTGACCGCGACGAATTCCTTGGGGCTCGATACTTCGTAGAGATCAGGGCTGCGGGCAATCTGCCGGTTGTGCTGTTCTCGTTCACCCCGGCGGCCGACGTATTGCTGCCAGCCGGCCAGATCAAGCAGCCGCGGATCATCACTTAGGGTGAAGCGCCGGCCATTCTGTCCGCGACACTCATCCGGGATGCCGATCAGCCCGGCACTGTCGAAGCGCCGGGTGCAGCGCTGGATCAGCGTGCGCTCGGCATCTGGCCACAGGCGGGCGCGGTCGTAGATGTGGGTGATTTCATGCAGCACAGTGGCCAGCAGTTCCTGACGCACAGTGCCATGGGGGCGATTGGTTTTTTCTTTGGCGGCGCTGCCGTCCGTCAGCCCGGCGAGCAGTCTTCGATTCAGATCGAGCTCAGCCACCAGCGTGGCCTGGCCGTAGGCGTTGGCGGGCATCTCGTCGGTCCAGCCAACGTCGATACGCCGATCCAGCCGCTCGATGAAACTCGGCGGCAACTTGTGCATGGCCTCATCGATCAGCGCCTGGCTGGCCTGTTGTTCGGCGGGGCTCAAACCGTCGGTCTTGAGCCGTAATTGCAGGCTGGCGTGAGCGCTGTTGCCGATCAGCAACAACGCCCCGGCCAGCAGCCAGGCGCCAACGGACTTCACAGTGCGAGGATGGCTTCAGCGAGCACCTGATCACTGGCGTCGCGCGCTTCCGGCACGCGCGTGCGCAAGGTATTGATGGCAGCTTCCAGGTGCGCGCCACGGATATTCCCGTTGGTTGCGACGAAACTGGCGGCGTCGTCATGGGCTTCGCGGATGATCTTAGAATCGCGAATCGAGGTGGTGGTATCGGAAGTGAAATCAATGGTGCGCTGGGAGGCACGGACAATGATGTTACTGGTGGCTACCAGGGTGTGCGCCTGAGCCACGTCGGCCAACAAAAACAGGCCAAGGGCGGCAGCAATCAGCGGGCTACGCATGGAACGACTCCGAAAGGGACAAGATAACTATTGGACGAGAATTGCTTCCGCCAGTTCAAGGTCGCTGGCATGAAGTTTTGGCCGGTTTTTGCGCAGGTAATGCAGCGCGGATTCCAGCCGGGCGCCTCGCCATTCACCATCACTGGCAACGAAGGCTGCCGCGTCATCGTGAGCGGCGAGCAGCAGTTTACGGTCGAACGGCGCGGAAGACACCATGCTGGTCGCGTAAGCGCTGACAACGGTGCCTTGGGTAGAGGCGTTGAACGCGTCGAAGGCGCCGGCCGATGTCGCCCAGCAGGCGGTTAAAAAAGCAGAGCAGATGAGCGGATTTGAAAGAAAGCGCATGGGACTCGACAACTGTTAACGAGCCTGAAGGCTAGCGCAAAAGCCCGGGCCAGAGCCAGCGTTGAAACATCGGGACACGGCTGGCGTGTCCCGCAATGCTTGAGGCGTTTACAGCGTCAGGATGGCCTGGGCCAGTTGCGCATCGCTCGCTTCCAGCTGCGGCGCCTGATGACGGATGTGATGCAGCGCGCTTTCCAGTTTCACCCCACGGATATCGCCCTGGCTGGCAACGAAGCTCGCCGCGTCATCGCGAGCGGCGAGAACGATCTTGTCGTCACGGAACGACGATGTGACGTCGGATGTCGCGTCCGAGGACGCTTTGAGAGCACCGACGAGGGAGTCGGTGGTCACGATGAAGCTGGTGGCGCTGGCGTTGGCAGCTACGGCCAGCAGGGCTGCGGCGCTGAGCAGACGAAGACGGGTCATGTAGAACTCCTTTGGATAAACCGTAGTGAGAGGTGGCTCGGTATCTGAGGAGTCAGACGCCAGATGCTTAACGTTCGCCACGTTCTGTGTGGATATTAGGCTGCCGCACGGGATTCGCCCAGTGATGGCCACCGCTGCGTCTATCGATACGCGTAACTGTACCGGTGAATATCAGGGTTTTGCGAATTGTACAGGTTCGACCAAAAAAAGATCCGTCTGGAGGTTTTTTGAGCGCTGAAACGACAAAACCCGTCGTGATTTCCCACGACGGGTTCTGCTTGTTCAATTCGGGTTGCTGGCGGTGGGTCTTGGCGACCAGAGCCAGCGACGCTGCTTAGCGCCAGAACGGCTTGCTCAGCTCTTCGTAGCGTT
Organism: Pseudomonas granadensis; assembly: GCF_900105485.1. Taxonomy (GTDB): domain Bacteria; phylum Pseudomonadota; class Gammaproteobacteria; order Pseudomonadales; family Pseudomonadaceae; genus Aquipseudomonas; species Aquipseudomonas granadensis. The sequence goes on from NZ_LT629778.1 coordinate 5,717,881, forward strand.
GTGCTTCGCTGATACCGGCGTCGGCCAGCAGACGCGAATCCAGACGAGCCAGTTGATGGCGGCTGGAGATGCGGCGCTGCCACAACATCAGGTTGGCGATAACGCGCAGAGGCAGGGAAGCCTGGGTGTTTACAGCTTTGTCTTCGAAGAACAGTTCGGAACTGAGTGTACGTTCCATGGTTGACATCCTTCCGCTTGTGGCGGGATCAGGTAGTGGTTTGACTGGTGCCCATGATCCTCTCGTTTGCCTAGTCTCTCTAGATACAGTTGCACTGTATTGTGAGTGACCAGTTAACTGTTTATAGAGGGTGTACGGGTCAAAATCGAGCAAACTGTATCTGTCTGCACTCATGTGGTGCGTTTTGGCTCAATTACGCGGGTGGTGTAGGAGAATGCTGTCGGAAAACACCAGTACAGCAGTACAGTTTTTGACAGTTGCAGAAGGTTTGCCAATCTCGGCTGGCGCAAACTGTGTTTGCACCAGCGAGCATCTGTGTGATTACACCGCGAGCATGCGCCCGGTTTCTTCCAGATTCATGTGCCAGCTCAGGGCTTCACGCAGGATGTGCGGGGTGTGACCGCCGATTGCACAGGCGGCGGTGAAATAATCGTTCAGCGCCGGGCGAAAATCCGGGTGCACGCAGTTGTCGATGATCACGCGCGCGCGTTCACGGGGCGCAAGACCGCGCAGATCCGCCAGGCCAATCTCGGTGACCAGAATGTCGACGTCATGCTCGGTGTGGTCAACGTGGCTGACCATTGGCACCACGCTGGAAATCGCGCCGCCCTTGGCGATCGACTTGGTCACGAACACCGCCAGATGCGCGTTACGCGCGAAGTCACCGGAGCCACCGATGCCGTTCATCATCCGCGTGCCACAGACGTGGGTGGAGTTGACGTTGCCGTAGATATCGAACTCCAGCGCCGTGTTGATACCGATGATGCCCAGACGCCGCACCACTTCCGGGTGGTTGGAAATCTCCTGCGGACGCAGGATCAGCTTGTCCTTGTACTTTTCCAGATGGCCGAACACATCACTGTTACGGCGCTCTGACAGGGTAATCGAACTGCCCGAGGCGAAGCTCAGCTTGCCGGCATCGATCAGGTCGAAGGTCGAGTCCTGCAGCACCTCGGAGTACATGGTCAGGTCTTCGAAAGGCGAATCGATCAGGCCGCACATCACCGCGTTGGCGATATTACCGATCCCGGCCTGCAGCGGGCCGAGCTTGTTGGTCATGCGACCGGCGTCGACTTCCTGTTTGAAGAAGGTGATCAGGTGTTCAGCAATGGCGTTGGTATCAACGTCGGGTGTGGATACCGTCGACGGCGAATCCGACTGCTGGGTGATGACGATGGCGACGATTTTCTCGGGGGGGATCGGAATCGCCGTACTGCCGATGCGGTCGTCGACTTTTATCAGCGGAATCGGCGTGCGAGTCGGGCGGTAGGTCGGGATATAGATGTCGTGCAGACCTTCGAGGTTGGCGTTGTGCGCCAGGTTGATCTCAACGATCACTTGTTTGGCGAAAATTGCGAAGCTCGCCGAGTTGCCGACCGAAGTGGTCGGCACGATGTGCCCCTGTTCGGTGATGGCCACGGCTTCGATTACCGCGATGTCCGGCAGCTTCAGTTGCTGATTGCGCAATTGCTCAACGGTTTCCGACAGGTGCTGATCGATGAACATCACTTGGCCGGCATTGATCGCCTTGCGCAAGGTGCTGTCGACCTGAAATGGCATGCGCCGCGACAGCACGCCGGCTTCGGTCAGTTGCTTGTCGAGGTCGTTGCCCAGGCTGGCGCCGGTCATCAAGGTGATCTGCAGCGGCGTGACCTTGGCCCGCTCGGCCAGTGCGTGAGGAACGGCCTTGGCTTCGCCGGCGCGGGTGAAGCCGCTCATGCCGACGGTCATGCCGTCCTCAATCAGAGCAGCGGCGTCGGCAGCGCTCATCACTTTATCCAACAACGAAGGCAGGCGAATACGGTCACGGTACATGGATTATTATCTCGGGCAACGAGTAGCAGGATGCGCAGTCTAGTGAATTTGACGGGCGCCTGTCCCGCTACCAAGGTCGCAAACGAGGCGTCTATTTCGCGGGTTTCAAGTAAAACACCGTTACCGGATCTGCAACAACGCGGCAAATTGTCCGGTGTTTTGCGCAAACAAAAACGCCCCGACGAGTCGGGGCGTTCGCTATTGCAATGGTGAATTACTCGACCGCTTTGACCATGTCTTCGATGACCTTTTTCGCGTCGCCGAAGACCATCATGGTCTTGTCCAGGTAGAACAGTTCATTGTCCAGACCCGCATAACCGCTGGCCATCGAGCGTTTGTTGACGATGATGGTCTTGGCCTTGAACGCCTCGAGAATCGGCATGCCGGCAATCGGCGATTTCGGATCGTTCTTCGCGGCCGGGTTGACCACGTCGTTCGCGCCGAGCACCAGTACCACGTCGGCCTGACCAAACTCGGAGTTGATGTCCTCCATCTCGAACACCTGATCGTAAGGCACTTCGGCCTCGGCGAGCAGCACGTTCATGTGCCCCGGCATCCGCCCGGCCACCGGGTGGATCGCGTACTTCACGGTCACGCCACGGTGAGTCAGCTTCTCGGTCAGCTCCTTCAGCGCATGCTGGGCCCGCGCTACTGCCAGACCATAGCCCGGAACGATGATCACGGTATCGGCGTTGGTCAGCAGGAAAGTGGCGTCATCAGCCGAGCCGGATTTCACCGGGCGTGCTTCTTTGGCGCCGGCCGGGCCCGCATCCGCCGTGTTGCCAAAACCGCCGAGCAGTACATTGAAGAAGGAGCGGTTCATCGCCTTGCACATGATGTACGAGAGGATCGCCCCGCTCGAGCCCACCAGGGAACCGGCAATGATCAGCATCGAGTTGTTCAGCGAGAAGCCGATACCCGCCGCCGCCCAGCCGGAATAGCTGTTGAGCATCGACACCACCACCGGCATGTCCGCGCCGCCGATCGGGATGATGATCAGCACGCCCATCACGAACGCCAGCGCGAGCATCAGCGCGAACGCGGTGAGGTTACCCGTGAACATGAAGGTCAGGCCGAGTGCCAGCGTCGCCAGGCCCAATACGGCGTTGAGCTTGTGCTGCCCGGCGAACTGTACCGGTGCGCCCTGAAACAGGCGGAACTTGTATTTGCCCGAGAGCTTGCCGAAGGCGATCACCGAACCGGAGAAGGTGATTGCACCGATGGCGGCACCGAGGAACAGCTCCAGACGGTTGCCCGCCGGAATCGAGTCGCCCAGCTGTTTGACGATGCCCAGCGATTGCGGCTCAACCACGGCGGCAATCGCGATGAATACCGCTGCGAGACCGATCATGCTGTGCATGAACGCCACCAGTTCCGGCATCTTGGTCATTTCAACGCGTTTGGCCATGATCGAACCGGCGGTACCGCCGACCAGCAAACCGACGATCACGTAACCGATGCCGGCAGTGGCAAGCTCAGCGCCCAACTTATAGATGAGGCCAACCGTGGTGATGATTGCCAGCGCCATGCCGAGCATGCCGAACAGGTTGCCGCGCCGCGAAGTGGTCGGGTGCGACAGGCCCTTAAGGGCCTGGATAAAGCAGATCGACGCGATCAGGTAGAGCGTCGTGACGAGATTCATGCTCATTACTTCGGCGCCTCTTCTTTTGCTTTCGGGGCTTTCTTCTTGAACATCTCAAGCATGCGGCGGGTGACCAGGAAGCCACCAAACACGTTGACCGCCGCCAGCGCCACGGCGAGGGTGCCCATGGTTTTGCCCAGCGGCGTGACGGTCAGTGCGGCCGCGAGCATGGCGCCGACAATGACGATTGCCGAGATCGCGTTGGTGACTGCCATCAACGGCGTGTGCAGTGCAGGCGTAACGTTCCAGACCACGTGGTAACCGACATAAATCGCCAGCACGAAGATGATCAGGTTGTAGATACCGGGGGAGATAAGCTCTTCCATCGTCTGAATCCCTGCTTAGGCGTTTTTGCGGATGACTTGGCCGTCGCGGCACATCAGGCACGCGGCGACGATGTCGTCTTCGAGGTTGACGTCGAACTGGCCTTCCTTGGTGAACACCAGCTTGAGGAAGTCCAGCAGGTTGCGCGCGTACAGTGCCGAGGCGTCGGCAGCCACTTCACCGGCGAGATTGGTCGGGCCGACAATGGTCACGCCGTTCTCAACCACGACCTGATCGGCCACGGTCAGCGGGCAGTTGCCACCCTGAGCGGCGGCGAGATCGATGACTACCGAACCCGGTTTCATCTGCGCCACGGTATCCGCGCTGAGCAGCGTCGGTGCCTTGCGGCCCGGAATCAGTGCGGTGGTGATGACGATGTCCGCCTGTTTGGCGCGTTCATGCACGGCCTGGGCCTGACGCTGCATCCAGCTCGCTGGCATTGGCCGCGCGTAACCGCCGACACCGACCGCGCATTCGCGCTCTTCATCGGTCTCGTAAGGCACGTCAACGAACTTGGCGCCGAGGGATTCGATCTGCTCTTTTACCGCCGGACGCACGTCGGACGCTTCAATCACCGCACCCAGACGTTTCGCCGTGGCAATCGCCTGCAACCCGGCCACGCCGGCGCCAAGAATCAGCACGCGCGCCGCTTTCACGGTGCCCGCAGCGGTCATCAGCATTGGCATGAAGCGTGGATAGTAGTGAGCCGCCAGCAACACCGCCTTATAGCCGGCAATGTTCGCCTGCGACGACAACACATCGAGACTCTGCGCGCGCGAGGTGCGCGGCGCCGCTTCGAGAGCGAAGGCGGTAATCCCGCACTCGGCCATTTTGGCGATGGTTTCGTTGTTGAACGGGTTGAGCATGCCAACCAGCACGGTGCCGCGCTTGATCAGCGTCAGTTCGGCATCGCTCGGGGCGACCACTTTCAGAATCAGCTCGGCGCCAAACGCATCATTGGCACTGCCAATGGTTGCGCCTGCCGCTTCATAGGCACTGTCGACGACGCTGGCTTTGATGCCGGCGCCGCTTTGCACAGTGACCTTATGACCTTGGCTGATCAGCTTCTTGATGGTTTCCGGGGTTGCAGCAACCCGTGTTTCACCGGTCTGGGTTTCGAGAGGAACACCAATGTGCACGTCAAATCTCCTGCGTGATCTTATTGAGTAAACCCAGGCACTGCGGATGGTGCGACTGGGGCGGCCGATCAGCACGATCCCGCCAAATCAGGGCGGGGCGCGGCATTTTGCAGGCGAACTTTATGCCCTTCAAGGGATTATGACGGGTGACGGAAAATTAACTACAAGTCATGCCGTGACCGAATGTCGCAGATGGCCAGTTGAATCCCTTGCAGGGCTTGCCCTGCAAGGATTCTGGCTGAATATTGAAAAATTTCTGATAGGTGACGTGAATAGGCAGCAATGTGTCGCCAATGAAGGCTCAAAGCCACGTCCTACGGAGCTTGTGGGACGTCTGTACGACTTTCGGATACAGTCGTTGAAATGGCGACAAATACTTATATCTGTAGGGCTTTGATTTTCCTGACTACGGGGTTAGCAATTGCTGAGAGCCACTATTCTTCTAGGCTGTAGCTCTGCGCTTGGTGTAACAGCCAGTCACGAAATGCCTTAAGTGACGCCGATTCGACCTTCCGCTCCGGAATCATCAGGTAATAAGCCTTGATGCTGGAGAGTGCCTGGTGATTGGCGATCACTAAACGTTTCTCCGCCAGCTCTCGCTGAATCAGGAAGGGTGGAATCAGCGCGATGCCCATGTCGTGCATAGCCGCTTGGGCGAGCATTGAGAATAGCTCGTAGCGTGGGCCTGTCATGTCGCGGGGAATATTCAGCTGTTGCGAGTTGAACCATTGACGCCAGGCGTAGGGACGGGTGGTCTGTTGCAGCAACGGCAATTGGGCGATGGCCTCGGCGCTCAGATGCGCATGGTTGCCGAGCAGGGCCGGGCTGCACACCGGCATGGGATGCTCGCCCATCAGTCTGTGGGATTCAGTACCGGACCAATCAGCATCGCCGAAATAGATCGCCGCATCGAATTGCGTATCGGCAAACAGGAACGGACGGGTACGGTTGGTCAGGTTGACCGTGACTTGCGGGTGCTTGTGTTGAAAATCCTTCAAGCGCGGCAACAGCCATTGCGTGCCGAACGTCGGCACTACCGCCAGTTCGATCACATTGGCGCCTTGCTGCCCCATGACCGACAGGGTGTCACGCTCGACGGCATCGAGTTGCGTCGCGACCCGACGACTGTAGGAAAGCCCCGCCTCGGTCAGTTTTACTCCGCGCCGCGAGCGTCGGAACAGTTCGACGCTGAGGAAGTCCTCAAGGCTGGCGATCTGTCGGCAAATGGCGCCTTGAGTGAGGGAAAGTTCTTCCGCAGCCCGGGTAAAGCTCTCATGGCGAGCGGCTGCTTCGAAGCTGATCAGGGCCGCGGTGCTGGGTATCTTCCTGCGCATGTACGCCAACCTCACTAATACGTCGCACAAAAGGCTGTTCGCGACGTTTCGGAGTGAGAAATTAGCACAACAGGATGCGAAATCCTCGTTTGCCGGGACGACGAACCACGCCTAGGATCATTGCCACGTTAATTCAGTCGATTTGCGAGGACACACTCATGGGCGGTAAAGCTAGTTTCAACTGGATCGATCCCCTGCTGCTGGATCAACAGCTCACCGAAGAAGAGCGCATGATCCGCGACACCGCCGAGCAGTTCGCTCAGCAAAGTCTCGCGCCGCGTGTCCTTGAAGCTTTCCGCCATGAAAAAACCGACCCGGCGATTTTCCGCGAAATGGGCGAAGTGGGTTTGTTGGGCGCAACCATTCCGGAGCAGTATGGTGGCAGCGGCCTGAACTACGTCAGCTACGGCTTGATCGCTCGTGAAGTGGAGCGTGTCGACTCCGGCTACCGTTCGATGATGAGTGTGCAGTCCTCATTGGTGATGGTGCCGATCAACGAATTCGGTACCGAAGCCCAGAAACAGAAGTACCTGCCGAAACTGGCGTCCGGGGAATGGATAGGCTGCTTTGGTCTGACCGAGCCGAACCATGGCTCTGATCCCGGCGCGATGATCACCCGTGCGCGTAAAGTCGACGGCGGCTATAGCCTGACTGGCGCGAAAATGTGGATTACCAACAGCCCGATCGC